>DATFYJ010000504.1:0-5707 GCA_035315105.1 Chitinivibrionales bacterium | reverse complement strand
GTTATTATGTTTTCCCGTACTGTAGATGCGCTCATGAGTTCCTTTTAAGAAAGGCGGTGGTTGTCCACCGCCCTCTGGACCGGGGACTATGCCGGCCGCTACCGCGCCGGAGGACGCGGATTCCTACGAAGTCTTTTTGACAATGTACTTGTAAATGTTCGGGCTTGCCCCGACGGCCCATGGAATCACCAAATAGTCGACCGCTGTAATTGTCTGCAAGGAGCAAAGGGAGGCGCAATTTGCATTCACGTTTGTCAGCGGCGTGTTCTGCATGACTGAAACAATCATACAGTTTGATATTGTCAACCCCGTATGGATCGAGGAAAGCGACACCTTTGTCGGCGAACTGCCGGAATCGCTGCCGCTTCCATAGAAAACCGTGTCCGCGTGCCAGGCGTTCGAGTACAGCCAGCGTATCCACTGCGTCGTGAGCCGGTGAATCCAGTTCATGACGTTGCGCGCGGGCTTCTCGGTATAGCCCCATCCCGCCAGTTGCTTTGCGCCGGAGGCAGCGACAACGTTGAGTTGCCCGCTCGTCGCGTCAGTTACGTCGTTGTCCGTCCCGTCGGTATTGACCGCCATGTCGGGATAAACCGGCGTGCCTGCGTTAAAAATGTCTGTCGTCATGCGTCACTCCTTTATGAGAAGTTCGGCGAAATTGCCGCCGTAGGTGTCGTAAAAAGATGTTATGATTGTGTCGCCTGTTACAACCGCAACGAGTCGTTTTCCGTCGCTCGACATGGCGCAGCGTTCGATAGTTTGAATTAAAGCTAATCCTAAATAAAAAACCATTGTCCATGTTTGGCCGTAATCTTTTGAAAGCATGATGACGCCAGAGCCCTCTTGCCCTGTGCGGCACACTATTTGCGTCGAGCCGTCAGCAGAAACGGCCGCGCCGGTCCAATAACCTTCTTCTGAAATGGTTTCGCCTGATGCCAGGTTCCAGGTCGCGCCGTAGTCGTTCGATATATAAACGTGTCCCACGTTCTGCACTGCCACCTGATATTGTCCTGTCGTTCCGGACATGGCAACACGCCGCCATGTTCCGCCAACGTTGCGATCTGTCCAAGTTGATGTCTGCATCCCGCCGGCGACAGCGGTGAAAATATGACCATTTTCGCAAACCAAGGTCACGCGAAGTCCGTCATTGGAAATCGTTATGCCGCTGGCTACCGGAGGGGAGCCGGGAAGATATGATATGGCCCAGTTATTGCCATGATCCAGGGAATACCAAACATCCTGCGCGTTCGTCGCCGCGCACATCACGCTTCCGTCTGCGGAACAGGCAACGTCGCGGTAAGGCCGAGAGTTGCCACTACCCTCAATCCATGTCGCGCCATAATCCGTAGAATAATATGAAAATTCTGTTTCTCCGACAACCACCTGGTAATGGCCGTCACTTGACATAGCGCAAGCCGTCCAGTTGCCGGAAACGGCCTTTTGCGTCCAGGTCACCCCGTAGTCGCTCGAAACGTAGATGTAGCCCGCATTTACACACGACAACTGATATTGTCCGGTAGCGGAGGAGGCCACGCCCTTCCATGCACGCGCAGAATCTCTCGCCGTCCAATCCTCGTAATATTCCGCAAAACCCTCACCGTTTGAATAATAAGGATCGGTATCATCTTCCTCTCCAGGGTCGGCATCGGTCATTCTGTCGCCGCCGAAAATAAAGGCAGGCTCTTCCGTTTCCTGAATCTCCAGCGCGACGCCGCCGGCTTTCACGATGTCCATGACTTGCTGCAGAACCGTCGAGAACTGTTGCGGGTCGCGGACATTCAGGCAGGCACGCGCGACGTACTGCTCCCAATAATCAATCTTCGTGGGCGTGCTTCCGGGCGTGGTGGACAAGAATTGCAGGGCGGCAATAAGGCGCTCGGGTTCTCCCTGAGAGGCGTTTATCAGTATCTGCACACGCAGCGCGACCGCATAGTCCGAATCCGCCATGCTCGGGCTACCGTCGACAATATGCGCAGGGCACCCGACAATTGCGCCGATGTCGTCTAGCGTTTGACTGTACCCGCCGGCAAGCGCGGAGTCGATCCCGCGGTATAGGTCGATCGCCATTATCGCGGTTTCGAGCGCCTGCACCTGGTCCCCGAACGCCATCATTTCTTGCGTAAAATATGACAGGTCGCCGGCCTTGTTCTTCTTCATGAACTCGGGAATCAGGCTCACCGCCCGCTCGCTGTAATTCGGTATTGTCGCAAGACCCATTATGGCCCCACTATTGTAACGGTCACGACGCCCGGGTATTGGTTGTATGGCACGGCGATATCGTCGGTCTGCCAGCCTCCGCCGTTGATTGCCTGTCGAATCGTGATCTTGTCGAGTCCGCTGCAGGCCGCGTAAACGGGCCCGAGCCAGCGATCGATGAGCATGTCCTGACCAATTGCAAAAGATGCGGCATAGCCCTGGACCGCCGCCATTATGAGCGCCTCGTAGTTGGAAGGCAGCAGCTCCTCGGAGTACCGCGTTATCGTAACCTCGACAGCCATGGCGATGGGCGAAGCTCGCGTGAATCGCACGGTCTGGTTGTTCCCCTGCGAGTCCTGCACGATCGCTGAGCTCGATCCGTAAAACGAAATCCCGCCCGCCTTACACTTCCAGAGCATTGCGGCAATATCGGCGTCTGTGCCGTTTGTCACCATGATCTCGATTGAGTGAGGCGGGCGCCCAACAGCGTCCGCCACGTCGTCGTCATTCTCGAACCCGCGGCAGGTCCCGATGCCGGGCACGTTGTTCCTGACCCGCGACACGATTGCACCAATGTTCGCGGCACCAATCACTTGGAGGCTATTAGAGCGGCGTAAGCGCGCTTCTGCAGGCGTTTCGGCATTGCTGCCGATCGTGCCGTCTTGCGTGTTTACAATGCTGGAAATTGTCATATCGTTCGGGAAATCGCTCGGGGCCATATAATTCCAAGTCGTGGATGCTGCAACCGTGATCGGCCCGGTATTCACGGCTCGGAAAGTACAATCCTGCGAGTATGGACCGCCGCCTGTTCCCAGCACCTGAAAACTCGGGGCTATCATCTGGAAAATGTTTCCGCTCGGATCTGTTATCGGAAATCCAACAGGCAGCGAGATCATCCCGACATGCGTTCCGGCAACAGTGATAGTGCATATAACCTGCGTAGCCGTTGCCGGCAACATTGCGAGCCCCACCAGGTCCATCACGTCCGCGAAGCTGGTGTCGTCGCCCTTGGTCGGGAAAGGCGCGTTGTAGGCCGCCTCTGCGCCTTCCCAGGAGTCCGCGAGCAGTTTGCTCACAATTCCAATGCGCGTTCCAATGCGGCTTCCGTCCTGGATGTTGGGATTTCCGTATATTGCTTGATACTGCGCATTCATCGCAGAGCGGATGTCTGCGAGTAGCGGTTTGACAAACCCGGTCGGCTGCATGCCGAACGAACTTAAAACCGACATTTGGGAATACATTAAAAACCTTCTCTATTATTGGTTATGCGCCCTAATAAGGATACAATTAAATTGGAATTTTCCAGCAGCGGCCCGAATTGGCATAGATCGGCCATTAATAAGAAAAAATTTGTTTGATTGGCGGCTCGTTGTGATTTGAGAATGTGGTTTGGCGTTTACTTTAGACACCGTTTCCAGCAATATGCGGCTTTGAATTGAAAACGTGACCAACGTATCAATGTGTCGGCCGTCTGTGAAAACATCAAAGACAATCGCGGTATCTTCTAGTCCCCCAACAAAGTACCCGCCCGAAGGCAACGTTCTCACAAAAAATTCAACAACCGGTTTGTATCCCATAGCGAGAAATTGGGTGTCTACAACGTGGGGCGAAATTCCACAAATCGTATAGTATAGATTCCCTCCCCGCATAGCTTTGGGATTTTTACATTCACCAGAATAGACGAGAGTATCTCCGGTCTCAAAATAAGATCTCCCTTGTGCGTTCACGTCTCTGATGGTCCACTGGACTGAATCGTTAAGTGTGTCAACAGTCCAATAGCAACCGATTTGCGCATTAGAATCGGTCCATGTATGCGCGTGAATGAAATAAATGCCGGCAGTACAAAGTAAAAGCAACACTGTAATTTTCATAGAGCGCGAGTCGATCCATTGCTCTATGGCGACACGGCATTGATCCATAAACGTTCGGTGCTCTTTGGTGGCAATTTTCACAAGGCAATCCTTGGTTGTTTTGCTGATCCTCATTTTCACGACTTCGCTCTGCTTCTTGTCGGCGTTTCTCATCTGATACCTCCTGTGCTGATTTTCCCGGGAGCCGCCCGGCCAGTGTAGATTTATTCTACACTTTAATTATACAACACAAGGCAACGCAAGTCAACAACAAAATAAATATAATCAAATCTCCAGATTATTAAAAACGATATTCCCATAAATTGAAAGCGCGGTGAAGGTAACAGAGAATTTCCGCCGCGTGCGGTCCAGCGCCGACTTGTAGGCAAGAAGCTCTGTTACCTCTATTGTGTCCAGGATCGTCGATTTCAGAATTATGTCAATGGCACTCAGGTCCGGATTCTTAACTAAAACCTTGTCGAACCAGGGCACCCCGATTTCTGTGTTGAGAAACCACTCGCCGTACACCATGCGCAGCCGGTCCTCGATGTTCTGCCGCACCTGGTCCTTGCCTGCAACGATCCCGCCGTCATTGATGTAATCGCTGTAGGCGCCGGCGTCGGCGTTAAACATGAGGTCGCCTGTTTTCGGGTCGACCGCTTCGTCGTACAGCATTAAGGCACCAGCCCTTTCGCAAGAACCGTGAGCGATACGACCGGGTGGGGCGCGCCGGTGATAGAACAGGAGCACATCCCGGTCACTACGCCGTCGGTCGGCAAAAGCGTTCCGCCGTCCGCGACGGCCTTGCCGTTCAAAGTCACCAATCCGGTCGGCGTCGTCGTGATTGCCACATTTCCGCTCTGCAGGAGCTCGACCATGGTGTTGCCGGTCGTGTGCTTCTGCTTTATCACCAGGCTCTTGTTGTCGTACAGCGCGTCGCTCATTGGATCCGCCGCGTTTATTGCAGAGAAGTTGAATGGTATGGCGAACGCATCCGCTATTTCGAAGTGCCGGCCCTGGATCGTGTCGGCCGGGTCTGTCTTGCCTGTCCATTTTTCAAGGCTGCGCTCGCAAAAAACAAGCAGGACCAGGTCGCCTTTCGCTACCGGCATTTGAACCGACGTACTCTGTGTGCCGAAAGTCAACAACAGTACACCTTGAATTTCAGGAAACGCGCGCTGCTTTCCGGCGATCGACACGGACCGGAGAAGCGGCTTTGCGGTCACCATGAGCGGGAGAGTTGCGGAAACCTCGGTCACCGCCGCCGGCATTGCGGTATGGACCTCTTTAGCAAGGATGTTAAGTAGCATTGCTTTCGCTGCCTGCGCTACATCCTGTTCGACAAAGCCGTTCACGGTTTCCTTCCTTTAATGGCGCTCTTCCAGTCCTCGCCGTGGGTGTCGCCCTGATGATGCACTTCCGACACGACAAGCGGGACCGGGGAATTTTGAATACTGGGCGATGCAAGACTGACTGTATTTCCAGGCTCGGCAAGTGGACAAAGAAGAACGTCGAAATCATACCCGCCAAAGTCGAGGGTTTCTATTCCCGACTGCATTTTCGCCATGCGCTTCGGGCTGCCAATGAGAAACGCGGAGAAAGCAGGGGTGCCGTCCGATCCGGCGCCGCCGTTCTTGTTCTTCACCGGATAGATTTTGACT
>DATFYJ010000503.1:0-2052 GCA_035315105.1 Chitinivibrionales bacterium | reverse complement strand
GAAGCTCCTCATGGAAGGCGACGGGAGGCTCCGGGACGACCTTGCGCTCCTTTTCGGGCCCACGGTGGCTGTCGGGGCAGCCATCGATTTCGCGGCGCTTGGAAGAATTGCCTTTTCGTCGATGGCGGAAATGAGGAAGCTCAACAGCCTCGTCCATCCGCCGCTGGTGCGCAGGCTGCGCGACCTCGCAATGTCGCGGCCCGGCCCGTGCATCCTCGACGCGGCGCTCATTCCGTTCTGGCACATCGAAGACTGGTTCGATTGCTGTTTCTGGGTTCAGGCGGCGCCGGCCAGCAGGCTACAGCGCGTGCTCGCCGCAACCGGACTGCCGGAAGAAGCGGTCCGGCAGCGGATGCTCATTCAGGAGACGCTCATGGCCGAACCCGCGGGGCCGAATTGGATATTTGTCAATAACGAGGGGACGCTTGACGACCTTGCCGCCGCTGCAGGCAGGGGTTTGCGCGGATAAGCATGGCTGCGCGGGCGCGCGTCGCAACCGCCGACACCGAGGGCAAGGATCCTGTAAATCCATTGTGCGCGCACGCGAACAAATGCATTTTTTGCCGGATTCCCGGCGAGCCGGGGGCATGACCTTTGAAGTTCCTGTCGAGTTTTCACCTGAGCAACGGGCGCGGCATCGAGCATGTTGAAGGAACACCCATCCTTTGTTAAGCAGATGGTCGCCGCGGTCGACTGCGCGCTGATCGTCGCTGCATTTGCACTATCCTATTCCATTGTCGTGCAGTTCAAGCCCCTTTCCCCGGCGCTCAACTACTGGTTCATGCTCGTCGGCTTTCTCGGGTTCTACCTGTATTTCGCCTGGACGAGGGAACTTTTCTCGGTGATGCAGTTCAACTGGTCGCGCAACCTCCTCTGGCGCATCGTCGCCATATTCCTGAGCGCGGGAATCTTGGGTGCATCGATTCTCTTTGTCACACGCGACACCTACAACAGCCGCATGCTCTACTTCTTCTTCGCCGGCATCTCGTTTGTTTTTATCGCCTCCGAAAAACTCACGCTGCGACAGTTCTTTTCCCGGATCCGACGCAGCAACCGCAACACAACCCCGATAATCCTGTTTGGAAGAGGAAGGCCGGCAGTGCAGATGTACCAGGAAATCCTGGCGCACCCGGAATGGGGATTCCGCGTGGTGAAGATTCTCGACTTGAAGACCATGCCGGCCCAGTTCGAGGAAATCCTCAAGAAGAACCACGTGGAAGAGGTCTTCTTCTGCATACCTCGCCAGATAACCAAGGGCGGTTTCGTTATCGACCCCTACCTCCAGGTCTGCGAGGACATGGGCAGGCCCGCCCGTGTTTTCATCAACCTGCTCGACGCGACGCGATTTGCCAGTTGGAAGTACCACAAGTTCATGGAGCGGCCCACGCTTATTTCGCATACCGTGGAGCTTGACCCCGACCAGGTGCTGTTCAAACGCATCTTCGACATCGCGGGGGCAAGTGTCGGTCTCGTGGGGCTTGCTCTCCTTTATCCCCTCTTTGCTGCCGCGATCAAGCTGAGTTCCGCCGGGCCTGTTTTCTTTAAACAGGAACGAGTGGGCCGCAATGGAAAGCGGTTTCACATGTACAAGTTCCGTTCCATGACCGTGGACGCGGAAGAGCAGAAGAGACTTCTCCTTGACAGAAACGAAATGCAGGGCGCCGTTTTCAAGATCCGCGACGACCCCCGTGTCACGCGCGCGGGCCGCTTCATGCGCAGGTATTCACTCGACGAGATGCCCCAGTTCATCAACGTTTTCAGGGGGGATATGTCGCTGGTGGGAACTCGGCCGCCCACTCCCGACGAGGTGAACAGCTACCAGAAATGGCAGTACCGGAGAATGAGCATCCGCCCCGGCCTCACCGGTCTCTGGCAGGTGAGCGGCCGCAACAGAATACAGAATTTCAACGACATCGTGCGGCTCGACCTCAAGTATATCGACTCGTGGAGCATCTGGCTTGACATAAAAATATTGCTCAAGACGGTGTTTGTGATTTTTCAGAGGGATGCGGCATACTAATCAATAAGTGTTTTGGGGGAGAAGTATCTCCC
>DATFYJ010000502.1:0-4352 GCA_035315105.1 Chitinivibrionales bacterium | reverse complement strand
CCGGCAACGAGGCGAACAGCCGAGCCCGCAGGGAGACCGACCCCGCGCAGCGGGGGAACGCCCAACTCTTCTATTAAATAATAAGCCAAGTTTTTATCTTACCTCCGGCACCTGTTAATTTTTAAGATTATGGCGTACATTGGCATCGGCTATTCGGGGAGCGACCCCTCGTTTCTGCGCGGGGAGGTTGACAAACGCCTCTCCTGGCTCCGCGGGGAGCGGCGGCCACACTTCTTCGGCGACGGCTTCGTGGTGCTGTACGACTCCAACACGGCCCGCGAATTCGTGCGCAAATGCGCCGACGACGCCGGGCAGGGCAACATCACGCTGTATCCCATGGACAACCCGCTTCCGCAGGAGCCTGTCTGATTTCCCATGGCGCTTACCTTTGAGGAAAAGCTCGACCCGCACTCTGTTTGCCAGCTGCTGCTCCGCGGCATGGGCTACTACCTTTCCTCGTGGCACGACATCGACGAAACATCCGGCATGTTCGGCACCATCGACCCGCAGGTGTTCAACATGCGATCGGTGGGGTCGTCGTCTCCGGTCATAGAATACGTGGTGCGGCCCCACCTGCAGGCGCTCTGCGCGCTTTCCGCGTTTCTTTACAGAAACGAAACAGCGCTTCTGGAGCCGCTGGTGACAAAAGACCGTATCATTGACATTGTCCGCAAAGGCATCGCGTGGGCGTGCGACACGCACCTTACGGGAAACCGCGACGTGGAGGCGTTCCTTGAGCGCAAGCGGTGGGGCGAGAACTGGCGCAGCAGCCTGTGGGCCGCGCTCCTCGGCCTCTCGTGCAGGCTCGCCCGCGAGGCGCTTGCACCGGAGCTTGTCGAAAAAGTAAAGCGCGTGCTCGCCTACGAGGCCGACCGGTTCGTCGGCGTGCTGCCGCCGAGCGGGTGCGACGTGGACACCAAGCTCGAGGAAAACGCCTTCGACGTTCTGTGCATGAGTTGGGCCATCAACCTCTGTGACGGCCACCCCAGCATGGAGCGCTGGAAGCGGACCTGCGCGGTGTGGGCGCTCAACATCGCGTCGTCGCAGAACGACAGGGCCGACCATTCGGAATACCTCGAAAAATCGGTTTCCCATTTCGCAACAACTCAGACATTGTTTCCCGACCTCACGGCCGAGAACCACGGCTTTTTCCATCCGGACATCCTGTGCTACGGCATGTGGGTTGTGCTGTCCTCGGCGGCGTACGCGCTCCACGGCAGGCCAGCGCCTGAATACTTCCGGCGCACCAACCACCAGCAGGCGTTCGACCTGCTGCTCCGGTTCTGCCTTCCCACCGGCATGATCTACGCGCCGGGCGGGCAGGACCTTCCCTATTTTATGCCCCGGCCGTTTTCGCTCGCATGGGGGCTGTGGAACAACGACCCACGCGCATTTTCGATCACCGGCAAACTGCTTTCATGGATGAACGAAAAGCTCTCGCCCGGGGACACAGCCGGCGCGCCCTGGGTTCTTGGGTTCACGCCCGCGCACGAAGGATGGGAGCTGCTCTTTCAGAGCCAGGTCGGGTTCGAACTGGCCATGCTTGCGGTGCTGCCGTTTCCCGAGGAGTTCAGGTTCTACAGCTCGGGCCAGATCGAAAGCGCGGTTGACACGCGGCATATCTACCCGTTCGTGGAGGTCTGCTACCGCCGCAACGTGCGCATGACGCGCAGTGTCGCCTGGAAGGCGCTTTCCGGCCATCCCGTGATCGGTCTCAACGTGCACAGCTATCCGGAGCTCGTGGTCCAGCACAGGGCCGACATGCTCGGCATTCCGGCGACCGGGGAACGCGTGAGGCGCTGGGACGTCGTTTTTCACAACGACCGTGTACAGAAGGACGGGTTCGAGACCATGGGCCGCCTCCATTACTTCGGCGGCGGCGGGGAACTGCTTTTGTCAAGGGACGTGCGCGTGGTGACGTGGGGCGACGACGGGCTGCTCGTGTTCGATAGGATCACCGCACAAACGGACGTCACGCTCCAGGAACAGCTTCTGTCCCCCATCCACATTGTCAATGACGTCTGGACAAAAGAGAGCATCGACTTCTCCGGCGGCTCGCAGCACGAACTGTTCACCCCGCGCCGTGAGAGCTTCAAGGAGATAAGCTGCCCCTCGTTCTGGGCGAGCGTGGAAGACCGCCTGCTGTTCCAGTTTGTGTGGGGCCGCACCAAGGGGCTTGCCTACAGCCCATCCCGGGCGAGAAATTCGCCGCCCTACTGGAAGAACTGCCGCGTCGACCATGTCGGCGTGCATGTTGACGAACAGGAAGTCGCGGCGGGGACCGTCGCCTACGAGGTCGGGTTCTTTGTGGGCGCGGGCAAGAGCCCGCGGCCGTTTAAATGCATGGGCCAGGCCGGGGAGTTTTTTGAAGGGATTATAATAATGGATGGAAAAAATACTGTTGAGTTCAGCTAATCCTGTTAGTAAATAATAAGTGACTTGGGCGTTCCCCGGGCCTGCGCATGCGCCCAGTCCCGGGTCGGTTCTCCTTCCGGTCTCGGCCTTCGGCCTCGGGCCGCGTCGGCCCTATGGCCCACAGGGCCGGGTCCGGGCGGCACCGCGTTCTAACGCGGCCTCCAGTCGCCCCTAACGCGCGGTAGAGGGATTCTATTTCGTCAATTATTCTTTTCACGCCAATCGGAATTCTCACAAACACAGGATGCTGATTTTCTTTAAGCTCCTCAACTTCTCAACTATTCTTCTCGGTGCCCCCGCAGCCGAAGTCTCTTTCTTGCAAATCAACTTACTTGGGGGCTACCCATGAGAGGGGAGTGCCGAGGACCCCGCAGACGGGCAAAGCACGGCGAGGAGGCCGAGGCCGGGGGAGATACCTCTCCCCCGATTCATACCTTTAATTGTAAAAGAATAATAATTATTTGTGGTTGGAACTTATAAACTGGTTCCACCAGACCGGCGTCTGTTGATCCGGGCAGCTCACCGGATTGACAAAGTAGGTATGCGGACCGTATTCGGGATTGGAGCTTGTGTAGGTGAGGTCCCCATATCCGTCCTCAA
Source organism: Chitinivibrionales bacterium (assembly GCA_035315105.1). Taxonomy (GTDB): domain Bacteria; phylum Fibrobacterota; class Chitinivibrionia; order Chitinivibrionales; family FEN-1185; genus FEN-1185. The sequence goes on along the minus strand of DATFYJ010000502.1, from coordinate 1,337 downwards.
CGATGGTGGCCGTCGACTTGGATTTGTTTCCGGTGAATATGACCTCGTTGTCGTTCACCTTGGTCACCGCGATGCTGTAGTTGCACGTGTCAAGTGATGCTGCCGTGCCTCGGCACGTGGTCCACGAGCCGACCATGTTGTCGGCGAACTTCATCGGATAAAAGACCTGAAGCTGGCCGCCGCTGATGGTTATCGTCATGCCGATGCTTTGGATGAGGGAATCGCGTGCCGCTATGATGGAGTCGGCCGTATGCACCTGGCCGAGGGTCACGTTGGGGCCGAATGCCGGCACCGCACCGACCAGGTTCCATGTTCCGGCAATGCCGCCCGCGGCATCGCCTCCCACAAAGACATACCACATCTTCACGCCTTCGAGGGTCCAGGCGATGATTTGGTCCGGAAAGATTATTACGGTCCAGCCGTCGTTCTGGACAAGGAGGCTGTCGTTTCTCAATCTGTAAACGTACTTCTGCGTGTCGGGAGTGCCAGCAACGGAAGGGCCTGAGTCCACGCCGGTGCAAACCGGCGCGGCCTGGGTGACGGTCTTCATGGTGTCGGCCAAATCGCCGGTGGCAATCGTATAGGTTGAGGTGGTGCTGAGGACTTTCCCCGGCATTGGGCCGCTGCTTGGGCCAGAAGGGCCGTTGTTGCCGCAGAAACACATGCAGGCAAGAAATGTGGCTGCTGCAAGAAACGCGCACGACCGGGATTTCATGGGATCCTCCTTTGACCAGTCCCCTTGGGCAATCAAGAGAAAGAACTGCGGCGCTTTCGTGAAAAGAAGCCCAGCGAAGCACGCGCTGTTTCCATTCTGCAATATAAATAGTTAGCGGACAAAACGGCCAGAGGAAACGCAAAAGATTGAAAGCTCGAATTCGTGATCACGGACACGCGGCAGAGGTTTTGATGGTGGCAGATGAAGAGCATCCTTCGCGGTCGCCTACTTGATCCTCAGTATATGCCTGCTCCCGTTAACCGTAATGGTTTTCTCCACCGAAAACGGTCTGTTTGAGGGCGTTGCAATCCGGCCCATAGCGTCATAGATTCCGGCCCTCTGATGTGCGAGTGAAAGCGCTTTGCTCATCACTGGAACCACGGAAATCGGAGCGTTGAAGGTCTTGAAGATGTTCAGGTAATTATGGTTTGCATCGACATCCATTGCCCAGAACCCCAGGAACCCGATGTAGCTGTTTGCGTTGGCATAATTCACCACGGTCTGCGCATTCGCTGTTGAAAAGTTTTCGCATGAGACATCGTTGACGCCGATCATCGGCGTGATGCCGATCTGCGCGGAAACACCCAGGGTGGCAAGTTGGCTGTGAGTATTGCTGGCGGCA
>DATFYJ010000501.1:0-2964 GCA_035315105.1 Chitinivibrionales bacterium | reverse complement strand
TGCCGCCACAACAATGTATGGTCTCGCAGCTACTTTGTCAAGGCGGCCACCCAGGAGGGGGTAGCGTAGGACCGGCGCGGAATGAGATGAACTTTGAAAATACGAGCGCCGGGCCGGAGCGAGGGGGATACCTCCCCCGCCAAAAATTATTATCATGCTGCTTTCACCTCATCCCTGTACATAAATTCTTCATTGTACGATCTCCTCAGTCTCTTGCTCGCAAGCTCGAAATCCACGATGGACGGCGACCATTCCACCCCGCGTATCGATTGCGCGAACACGGCGCAGACGCCGAACTGTTCTCGCACGTATCCGGAAATTGCAAACGGGCCCGGCCGCGCGGTGATGTCGGCATACTGTTTGTAAACGTCGGGCCACAGCACGATGTCGGCGCAGCCCGACTTGTCTTCCACGGTGATGAACTTCATGTCTCCCCTGCCCGGCACCGGATGCACGCGCGACGTGATGGGCCAGCCGAACACCTTGACCCCGCGGCCCGCGTGCTTCGCGACGTCGCCGCACAGCACCGCGTTTCTCGCCTCGGGGTGCAGGTCGAGGATGTCGAGGATGTTGCCCGACAGCATGAACCCGAGAAGTTCCAGCTCGTCAAGGCATTTGCGCGTGAGGGAATAATCGGAAAGCCCGGGGTGCAGCTCCATGCCAATCGGCCGCGAGCCGCCGAACAGGTCGCTCTCCGCGTCGCGCGCTCCGCCGTACGCGGCGTCGAGCAGGGCAAGGAGCTCGGGCCGGTTCAGGTTGAACCCGTCGAAGCAACCGGCCCGTACAAGCTTCTCGATCTCGCTTTTGCCCGCTATGGTGCGCCGGATGAAATCGAGAAGGCCGCGGAACAGGCCGTTTCTATCGCGTTCGTCAATAATCGACCGCAGGGTGCGGCCGCACATGCCCTTGACGTGCATGAGGCCCACGGAGAGGAACCGCCCCTTGCCGCGGCTTTCGACCCTGCTCGCGTTGATGTGGACGGGGTTTATGGTGATGCCCAGCCTCCGCGCCTCGTTGATGTAGGTGTCGGTCGAGTAAAACCCATGCAGGTTGGAAATCACCGACGCCATGAACTGCGCCGGATAATGCGCCTTGAGAAACGTGCATTTGAACGACAGTATGGCGTAGCTCAGGCTGTGCGATTTACAAAAGGAAAACCCCACGAACGAGCTCACCCGTTCCCACAGTTCGCCCGCCTGCGCCCTGGACAGCCCCTTATGCGCCATGCAGCCCTGTATGAATTCCATGGCGACCGTCTCGTAATCGTCGGGCGCGCCGTCGTGCTGGCTGTTCATCATCTTGCGCACGCAGTCCGCGCGCTTAAAGCTCATGCCCGCGATCTCCCGGCATATTTTCACCACGTCTTCCTGGTACACCAGACAGTCATGCGTTTCGGACAAAATGGGTTCAAGCGACGAGTGTACAAATTTCCAATCGACAATCCCCTGTTTCATTTTCCGATGGCGCTCCACGAACACCCTGGTGTACTGCGCGCCTGCCGGCCGCACCGCGCTCGACGTGATGCCGATCTCCTCGAAGCTGCGCGCCAGGGCCTGCCTGTTGAGTTTCATCTGCGCAGGGGACTCGATGTAGAAAATGCCGCGCGTGCGGCCTTTTTCGATCATGTCGAGCACCGCAGGGTCGTTCTGCACGTACTGCGCGTTCCACACGCAAGGATCGGCGTGGCCCTGCTCCTCCAGCTGGCGCAGCGTGTCGCGCAGCACCGAAAGGCTGCCGTTGCCGAGGATGTCGAACTTAATGAGCCCGAGTTCGTCGATGCCGGAATGCATGTCGATCTGCGTGACGATCCTGTTCTTGACGCCGCCGGAATACTCGCACGCCACGTGCCGCCACACCGGGCCGTTGGTCACAATGATGCCGCCCGGGTGCTGGCCCAGGAACCGCGGCTTGCCGCGCACCTTGTCTGCATACGCGAGTATGCGCTGGATGTCCGGGTCGTGCCCGGGCAGAACGCGGTGTTCCAGAAGGCCGGTCACCTGCTCTTCGCTGAAGCCGAAAACCTTGGCCACCTCGCGGAACGCTGCACGGCGCTTCATGTGGTTCACCGTGCAGATCACGGCCACGCGGTCGCGGCCCCATGTATTGACAAAGTAGTCGAACGCCGCGTCGCGCTCGTCCCAACCGAAATCGAGGTCGGCATCGGGCGGGCTTGCCCTTTCTTCGTTGATAAACCGCTCGAAGTAGAGATTGTAATGCACTGGGTCTAAATCACTTGCGCCTATGTTGTAAAACGTTATGCTGTTTGCGGCAGAACCGCGCATAAGCGTGCAGTCGTGAGGCTTCCTGAATCCTCCGCTATAGCGGCTGTTTGCCCAGTCGCGCACCTGCTTTACCATAAGGAAATAGGAGGCGAACCCGAGTTTGTTGATGACCGAGAGTTCCTTCTCCTGGATCTCCCTTGCCTTCTGGTACGAAGGCGCGCCGCCGTATCTGCGTTCGAGCCCGTCTCGCGCGACCTTCTCAAGATACTGCTCGGGCGTAAAACCGTCGGGCACGGAAATTCTGGGAAATATCCAGTTGCCCAGTTCCAGATCTGCCCTGCACGCATCCGCGATCCTGGCGGTATTGACAAGCGCTTCGCCGCAGTCGGGAAACCGTTCGCACATTTCTTCAGCCGCGCAGAAATACGCGGTGTCGGGCATCACCTCTTCCGGTTTGAGCCGCGACAGGGTTGAACACAGGCCTATGGCACGCAGTATTCGGTGCGTTTCCCAGTCCTGCTTTGCAAGAAAGTGGACGTTGTTCGTTGCAACAAGGGGAACGCCGAGCTGCTGCGCGGCCAAGGCGGTTTGCCGTGCCGTCTCCCGGGACGCTGCGTCAAGATGCAGTATTTCCGCATACAGGTTATGTGCATTGGGCGTTGCAACAAGCTCGCGCAGCAGGCGCGGCAAAGACGCAAGAAGGAAAAGGTCAGGATATTCCTTTGCAAACACCCGGCCGAAG
>DATFYJ010000500.1:0-2632 GCA_035315105.1 Chitinivibrionales bacterium | reverse complement strand
CGTCAATCTCGCTGACCACAACCAGAAAAACAATTCCCGGAACGCGGGACCTGTCCATCAAGGCGGTGTACGCCGGTGGCGGCATGCCCCACCGGCTCGGCTTGGCGGAGACCGTTTTGTTTTTCCGGGAACATTACGATTTGTTCGGAGGATTTTCCAGGCTGCTAGCGGTGATTCCCCGGCTGCGTGCCGAATGCCCGGAGAAAAAACTCATCGTTGAAGTTGACAATATGGAGGATGCGGTCCGCGCGGTTGAAGCCGGCGTCGACGGCGTCCAATGCGACAAACTGCCTCCCGCAGAAATTAAAACAATTGTTAAAAAAGCCGCAGCGGATGCGCGGGGTACGTTCATAATCGCGACCGGCGGCATCACCCTTGACAATATCGAGTCGTATGCGCGCTCCGGCGCGCAGGTCATCGCGACCTCAAGCGTCTATTTCGGTCCGCCTGCGGATTTCGGGTTCAGGATTGAAAAGCGCTAGCCTGGATTATTCGTAAAAATGAACTACCCCGCAGCAAGCTGCGAGGTATCCAGAATCTACAACTCACCCCTTGATCCCCTCTCTTGAAAGAGAGGGGAAACCGAGCGAAGCGAGGAGGGGTGAGTTTAAGTCGAAGCAAGCTTCGAGGAATTAGACCCATTGTGATTAAAAAAAAGGCTTATGTTATAATTATTTTGATTGCGGCGATAATAAGAACGACAAACAGTATCAGTATTATAGCACGATTGTTCAATTTCCTGCTGCCGATATCCGATCCCAAATAGCCGCCTACCACGACCGCCGCCGCAAACGGCCAGATTCTCGCATTAACGGTTACCCCCTGGCTCAACTGTCCCAGCAGTCCTGAAATTGAATTGACAAGTATGAACGCCGCCGCGATTCCCGACGTGTTCCAAACGCTCGACCATTTGAAGAATACCAGCAGTGGGCTGAGGAAAATACCGCCGCCGACTGAGGTTAATCCGGAAAAAAATCCGATGATGCTGCCGCAGATGAACCCTAGGGGGACAGGGACTTTTTTTACCTCATACTCACTTCTGAGGTACACCCGCAGCAACATGACGAAGGAAGACAGGATGAGAATGATGCCGATGACAATTTTAATCTGTCTGCCGGGTAATTGTATTGCTCCGCCGACAAATGAGAATGGAATGGAAAGCAGCACAAAAATGATAAACGTTCTTAACGAGAACCGCTTTGCCTTTACATATTTGTAAGTGGCAATAGATGCCACGATGATATTCAAAACGAGCGCAATCGGCCTCATCTCGACCACGGGGACGCTGAAAAGCGCCATGACCGCGAGATAGCCCGAGGCACCTCCTTGACCGACGGAACTGAACAGAAATGCGACGATCAAAAACAGGAGAGTCAACCAGAGGATAGTAATATCCACGCTGCGGAGTCCTTTCGGGAAAAGTAATAAATAATTTACGCAAAGGGAATGAAAAAGGGATAAAAAATAAAAAGGCAGCGAGCCAAAGATAAGAGACGCCGATCGATAAACTGCTAAAGGGTCTTCATCCTTTATGGACTTTTAGCCCGCTATCGCCGGAATAGAGGGGTTTGCCTTTGTTTTCCTTTCGTTGTATATTAGTTTATATAACGAAAATCCCTGGCCTGTTTTTTCTCATGTTGATTTTCATTACATACCAATATTTAAGCCTTTAACAGATGAAAAAGGAGATGGCATGAAGGACCCCAAGCTCGAAGAACTTCTTGACAAATGCATAGCCTATCATGGCCACCTCTGCATGGGTCAGGTGCTGGGCGTGCGCCTTGCCGTCAAGGGCTTGTCGCTGGCAGCGCCGTCCACCTACAAGGACCTGATCGTCGTGGTGGAGAACGACCGCTGCATCGCCGACGCCATCCAGACGGTCACCGGTACGCGCCTGGGACGGCGTAGTTTCAAACTCAAGGACTACGGGAGGATGGCCGCGACATTCATGAATGTGACCACGAACCATTCCTGGCGTCTGAACATCGCCATGGAACGCACAATCAACAATGAAGACGAAAACGCGGTTAGGCAGGCGCTCTACATTCCGGACGAAGAGATGCTCGCATGGCGGGAAGTCAGGGTCAACCTGCGGCCCGAAGAGATGCCCGGCAAGCCCAAACGGGTCGTCACCTGCGTTGTGTGCGGAGAAAGGGTGTTCGACGGCAAGGACACAATCGGGAAAAAAGGGCCGGTATGCATGGCGTGCTCGTTGGGCAGCTACTACACTGTAAATTGAAACGTTAAAAATAGATGACCCAGAACAAGACATCTGATCCGGCTGTAAAGATTGATCATCGACACGAATCAGGCCCTGCGAATTCGCATCCGCCGACATTCCGAGCCACCGAGATGCGTGGAGGAACGGGCGGAGGCAATGCAAACCAGACGGTCAATTCAATGGGAGCGAAGGGTTCAATGATCTTGGCGGGGCTGGCGATCGCCCTGTGCGTTATGGCCGTAGTAGCCCTGACAGTCGGCCGTTACCCTGTCAGCATCGGTGAACTGCTGCGCCTGGTATGGAGCGCCCTGTGGCACCACGACACCATGGCGTTCGGTGCAAGCAGCACCGTTTTGTTCCATGTTCGTTTGCCGCGCATGTGCGCGGCGGTCCTTGTCGGTATGGCACTGT
>DATFYJ010000499.1:0-4776 GCA_035315105.1 Chitinivibrionales bacterium | reverse complement strand
GCAAGCACGCCGTTGGCGACCATGAACAGCCGGTGCGAAGCGGTTCCGGAGTATTTCACCTGTCTGCCGTTTTCAAAATCGGCGCATGCAACGCCGAGTTCCTCGGCAACGGCCGAGAGTCCGGACCTCCGCAACGCAGGTCCGCTTTTGCCCCATCCGTCATACAATGCCGGCGAGTCGCCGTAGGTGAGCCTGCACCCGCATTCCTTGAGGCAGGCGCACACAGCAAAGAACACCGACGGGTGCGTGGTGACGCACCGGTCCGGGTTCGCGCCCACGAGCACGTTGGGCTTCACAAGGATGGTTTCGCCGCTCTTTACAAAGCTCCCCATGCCGCCCGCAAGGCCCACGCCCCGGCGCACGGCGGCAAGGACCTCGTCGCGGTCATAGGAGGCGCACTTGACAATTGCTACGGTGGAGCGGGAGGATTGCATGGAGTACTTCTCTGTCAGCACGGTCGGAAATGCCGGCGATAAAACTCACCGCAAAGACGCAAAGGGCGCGAAGAAAACAATCATCCAACTTCCGGTCTCAACGCTCCATTCACTTTGCAATCTTTGCGTCTTTGCGGTGAGTTTTGTCTCATTTCTTCGGTTGCCCTTCTGCAACAATGTTCCGGATGATCGCCGCCACTTCCTCCGATGGCCTGCGGCCGCCGAGCCTGTCGCGGAGTGCAATGAGCCTGCGGTTCGCGGTTTCGTACCGCTCTTTCGATTCGAGGAACGAAGCGATTTCCGCTGCGAGCCGCTCGCCCGTGACGTCGTTCTGGATGCATTCCGGCACGATCCGCTCGCCGGCCACGATGTTCGGAAGCCCGATGTACGGAAGTTTGACCATGCTTTTCATAAGGGAAAATGAGAGGGCCGAGGTGCGGTAGGCCACCACCAGGGGAACCCCGCACAGCGCGGTCTGCAGGGTGGCCGTGCCCGAGGTGACGATGGCGCAGTCGCATTTGCCAACCAGGTCGAACAGCGGCTCCTCGCTGGTCTCGATTGCGCCTGGAAACAACGATCCGAAACGCGCGACCGGAGCGCCAAACAGGTCGCGCCCGAGTCCCGGGCGCATCGACACCTTCACGGTGAGCGCGGGGTAGCGCTTCTTGAGCACGACGGCAGCGTTGATCATGGCGGGGAGCATGCGCACGATCTCCTGGCGCCTGCTTCCGGGCACGAGCGCGAGCCGCACGCTGGTGTGCGTCGCGGGGAACGGCCTTAGCGCCGCGCGCGATGCGGGCCGCCTTCGGTCGAGCAGTTCCACGAGCGGGTGGCCAACGAAGGACACGGGCGCCGCGTAGTGCCGGAAATACTCTTCTTCAAAGGGGAACACCACTGCAATATGCGACGCGTTGGCGCCGAGCACTGCGGCGCGTTTTTCTTTCCACGCCCACACCTGCGGAACAATGTACCACACTACGGGAACGCCGAGCCTGCGCGCCGCCTTCATGAGCGGGATGTTGAGCCCCGGATAGTCGACGCACACGAGCGCGGCCGGCCGCAGGGACGCAAGCTGCTTTACAAGATAAGACTTCGCGTGGAGGAAAAAGGGAAGCTGGGAGAACACCTCCGCAAACCCCATCCGGTTGAACGGCTCGAACGGCAAAAGCTGCTCAAACCCCTCCTGCTGCATGCACGGCCCGCCGATGCCGAAGGTATGTACTTGCGGAAGTAAAGTACGAAGCCGCCGAATCACCGGCGCGGCGTGTTCATCGCCGGATGGATCTCCTGCTGCAAACAATATTGATATAGGTTTTTGTTCCATGTAATTCAAATTATACGGTTAGAGTTGGGCGTTCCCCTGGTTATGTAGAGGCGTAGCGCGCTACGCCTCTACATAACCAGGGTCGGTCTCCTTCCGGTCCACCCCTTCGGGTGCTTCCAAGGGTCGTCGGCCTGCGGCCTCGGGCCGCCTCGGCCCTATGGCCCACAGGGCCGGGTCCGGGCGGCATCCCGCTTTGGCGGGACCTCCAGTCCTGCCTAACGCGCGGCAGAAGAAATGTATTCAGTCAATTGTTATTTCTTGCGCCAGCCGGAATCCACAAGAAGCAAAACAACGTTTTTGTTCTTGAACTTCTCAACCTCTCAACTTCTCACCTTTTCAACTTCTCAACTATTTTTCGTGGTGCCCCCGCAGCCAAAGCCTCTTTCCAGCAAATCAACTTTCTTGGGGGCTACCCAGGAGGGGGTATGGGTGCGGATCACCGACGCCTCCCGGGCTTCAGAGTGGTTACATTTATAAGGGAGGCGTCGGAAGCCGCACCCTAGGGGGACACTTCCCCCGCCATATCTTTATTTATTTATTCAAAACAATTTTTTCGAAAATCCCCGCTCTTTCATCATCCCGAGGTACTTCTTGATTTGCGGGAGCAACTGTCTGGAGATTGCTAATACGGCATCAGGAGTTGCCACAAGAACAGTATCTTTAAGCCCTAGTGCCGCCACAGCATGACCCGACGTGTTGTGGACGATTGTATTCTCGCAATCGCTTTCAAATATCCCTTTCCCCACCGCCACCGTTCCCCGAGAGTTCGGCCTATGGATCCGGGCCATCGCCTCCCACGACCCGATGTCGTCCCAGAAGAACGCACCCCGCACCGCAACGATGCGCCGCGCATGCTCCATGATGCCGTAGTCGATGGACTGGCTTTCGCAGGAGCGGTAGAAAGATGTGATGGCGCGTTTTGTAAATCCCCTGCGGCCGGCGCGCTGCGCCTGTTCGTAGAGGGCGGGCATGCTGCGCCTGAATTCCGCCAGGATCACCGACGTTTTCCACACGAACATGCCGCTGTTCCAGAGAAAGTTCTTCGAGGCCGCGTAGGCACGCGCCCGGGCAAGCGTCGGTTTTTCAACGAACCGCTTGACAAAAAAGCAGTGGCGGGCGCGGGCGCCCGCGGCCGGGACCCGTCTGCCGATCTCGATGTAGCCGTATCCGGTTTCGGGCCGGGTGGGCGCGACACCGAATACCACAAGAGAATCCGAGGCCTTTGCGACCGCGACGGCCGCTCGAACGGCGTGAACGTATTTGTCAAGGGGCGTAATGGCGTGGTCGGCCGACGCGACGAGCATCACCGCCTCGCCGTAACGCTGTTGCATCCACGCCGCGGCAAGCGCGATCGCCGGCGCGGTGTTCCGCCCGACCGGCTCCACGATGCAGCGGTAGGCACCGCGGCCGGACAGCGCTTTTCTGATTCCTCTTTCGCAATCGCGGCCCGTGATGATAAGCGGCGTTTCGTTTCCCGAGGCGGCGCGGACGCGCTTCACGGTTTCCTCAATCATAGTTTTCGGGCCGGAGAGGGAAAGCAACTGTTTGGGGCGCCACGAGCGCGACAGGGGCCAGAACCGCTCGCCTTTGCCGCCGGCAAGGATGAGCGGTATGGTCTTCATGCCGCCGCGCCGCGGGAGCCGATGCCGGCGAGTTTTTCCCGAAGGCTTTCCACGGCGCCGTACGGCACCTTGGGAACGCCTATTTCCGACTTGCTCTGGTTGCCGTTGTGGAAATCCGAGCCGCCGGTGTAGGCGAGTCCGTTCTTGCGGCAGTACCCGAGATAGTGCCGGGCCGCGGCGTCGCCATGGTCCGAGTGGAACACCTCGATGCCGAGAAGTCCTTCGCGGATGAATTGCGGTATGCGTTCGTCAACCTTGGTCACGCCGGGGTGCGCGAGCACCGGGATGCCGCCGGCGCCGAGGATAAGGCGGAACACGTCCCCGGGCTGCATGGTGAGCTTCTCGACGTAGGCGGGCGAATCGTAGCCGATGAGCTTGTCGAAGGCCTCGCGGAACGAGTACACTAGTTCCTCCTTGAGAAGCGCGGCCGCGATGTGCGGCCGTCCAATGGCCGCGGTTCCCGCAATGTTAAGCACGGTCTCGAAGCGCAGGTCGATGCCCTGGCGGTTCAGGTTCTCCACGATCCTCTTGGCGCGGGCGTGGCGCGCCTTTTTGAGTTCCGCGAGTTTGGCGATAAGCTGCGGGTTATGAATATCCAGGAAATATCCGAGGATATGGATGTCGGACCCTCCTATTTCGCTCGAAAGTTCCACGCCCGTGATGACCTCTATTCCCTGTGCCGCTCCGAGGTCCTGGGCCGCCGGGTACGCATCGATGCAGTCGTGGTCGGTGATCGAAATGGCCTTCAGCTTCCGTGCCGAAGCTGCCGCAAGGATCTCTTCCACCGGGTGCGTGCCGTCGGAAAATTTCGTGTGAATGTGAAGGTCTACATATTTCTTGCCTGAAATGAAATCGCGAAACATTGTCCTGATACGGGTTTATGGTTTATGGGAGAGGTATAAAATAACCAAATACGATTTTACGGGGCAAGCGTTTAATTTTCCTCCGGGCGCGGCGAAGCGCGTGCCCGTCACTGGTGCCCGTGCACGATGCTGCGCAGCGCGACCGCCTGCAGAAGGAGGACTGATGTCTGCGGGAGCATCTCCTCGAGCTCCTCGAGATACCCGCGCGCGTCGTCCCACCGGCGGTCGGAAACCGCTTTCTTGATAAAACAGAACAGATACCCTCTGTCGCCGGGATACATCTCGCCCCAGAGCGCGGAAAGCTCGTCGTTCGAAATGATGCCGCGGTAGTACTGGGCGACGGCGCGCGGCGCCGCAAACGGGTGCGGGCTTCTCGCCACGTCCTCAAAGATGGCCTTCGGCGATTCGGCGCTCGTGGTCCGGCCGGCCAGCTCCCCCATTCGTATCCTGGCGAGCCACGCGATGACGACCGACTTGGGACAGTCCTCGTACACCTTGCGATACGTGGTGAAGGCGTCGGCGTAATCGCCGTC
>DATFYJ010000498.1:0-2009 GCA_035315105.1 Chitinivibrionales bacterium | reverse complement strand
TATGCGGCGATGCGGTCCTTTGCGACGATATACGTTGAATCGCCGTCCTTTACTTTGAGATAGGCGATGTCCGGGCCCACGGCGCAGGCGACATTGGAGGGCAGAGTCCACGGCGTGGTGGTCCATACGAGGAGCTTGGTTGCCGGATCATTGACCAGAGGGAATGTTATGGTTATCGAGGGGCTCTGCACTTCCCGGTAGCCTTCGTTCATCTCGAAATTCGACAGGGGCGTGGCGCAGCGCGGGCAATAGGGCTGCACGCGGAACCCCTGGTAGATAAGCTCCTTCTTCCACATCTCGGAAAACACCCACCAGATGCTCTCCATGTACTGCGGGTCCATGGTGCGGTACTGGTTGTCAAAATCCACCCACCTGCCCATGCGTTCAACAACGCTGCGCCATTCAGATGTATAGCGCAGCACGATGGAGCGGCATATCTCGTTGAACACATCGACGCCCCACTCGTCCTCGATGTTGTGCTTGCTTATGGAATGCGCCTTCTCCACCTCGTTTTCCACGGGCAGACCGTGGCAGTCCCAACCGAACCGTCGCGATACGAACCTGCCGCGCATGGTCCAGTAGCGGGGCACGATGTCCTTGAGCGTGCCGGCGAGCAGATGGCCGTAATGCGGAAGACCCGTGGCAAACGGCGGCCCGTCGAAGAAAACGAACGGGTCTTTGCCTTTTGTCAAATCAAGGCTTTTGTGGAAAGTGTGGTCGCTTCTCCAGAACGCAAGCACCTCGTCTTCGACGGCCGGGAAGCTGATCTTTGATGATACGGGTCGAAACGCCGGTTGCTTCATAACGCCTGCAGCACCTTGTTGATAAGGGAGACGAGCTTGGGCTCGGCCGCGCTCGCATTGGCGATGATCTTCTTTATGTCAATCGGCTCGAGCGTGTCGGGCAGGCAGGAATCGGTGATGACCGACAGCCCCAGCACCGAGAGCCCGCAGTGCACCGCTTCGATCACCTCGGGCACGGTGCTCATGCCCACGGCGTCGGCACCCAGGGTCTTGAGCATGCGGTACTCCGCGCGCGTCTCCAGACTCGGGCCTGTCATGGCCGCGTATACGCCGAAGGACAGCGGGATCCTGTTTTCCAGCGCCACCTTCCCGCACAAATCAATAAGCTCTCTCGAATACGGCTGCGACATGTCCGGGTACTGCGGTCCGATGCGGCCGTCGTTTTGCCCGATAAGCGGGTTGTCGCCCAGCAGGTTTATGTGGTCGGTGATCACCATGATGGTTCCGGGCGGGAACTGCGGGTTGATGCCGCCGGCGGCGTTCGAGACCACCAGCGTGCGCACGTTCATGAACTTCATCACGCGCACGGGGAAAACGATCTGCTGCATGGAATATCCCTCGTAGAAATGGAACCGCCCCTGCATGGCCATCACCTGCTTGCCGCCAAGCGTCCCCATAATGAGCTTTCCCGCGTGTGTTTCCATTGTTGACAAAGGAAAGTGTGGGATGGTCTCGTAGGGGATCACGGCCTCTATCTGGATGGAATCCACGAGCCTGCCCAGTCCGGTCCCGAGAATGATGCCGTATTCGGGCCTTGTCTTTGACTTGTTTTCGATGAACGTCTTGGCTTCGATGATCATGTCGTAAACGGTCTTAGGCATGGGAAAATCCTTTTCTTGAGTGATGCGAGCGCGCGTTTTTTGTCGAGCGGCACAAGCAATGAAAAATAATGCATGGAACGGGGGGTCGAATGAATGGCGGGGGGAAGGGAGAAAGAAGATTCACCGCAAAGACGCGAAGGACGCAAAGAAGCAATGAAGATAAAATTGTGACGGTTGACAACAGGAGGAACATTGTCGGGCCGGTACTTTGCAAAGGCGATTTTTGAGAAACGGGAGATAGTTCAGGGGTTCACGGCGGTGAGATAATGAAGAGTTCCGAGTCCACTGCAGTATTGATCCGATCAGCAATCAGCTTCTGGAATTCTCAGAGCGAGACCTGCTCCTTCTTCCCCCGCTCGTAATAATGCAGCGCAATCAGTATCAC
>DATFYJ010000497.1:0-7033 GCA_035315105.1 Chitinivibrionales bacterium | reverse complement strand
CGCGCTCGACGGCGTCTTCGGCCGGCTCGGATTCAACATTGTCAATGTCGTCCTCATCGACGGCGCTTACCAGTATCTTGCGGGAAAGAACGGCGCCAAGGACCAGCGGTTGGAGCTTTCAGGCGGGCTGGGAGACGCGCTTCTCAAGCGGATACCGAAGATAACCAAGGCGGAAATATACCTTAACAAGAAGGATATCGGTTCCACGGTGATGAGCGTCGACAGTACGGGCAAGGAGCACTTCGACGCGTTCTTCGACCTTACGCCGTCGTTCTATTACGGATACCGCATCGGCGTGGCCACCACGCAGGGCGCGTCGCTCATCTGGGACGCGCGTTTTGGATACCAGTGGGACATCAACCGGAAGCTGGTTCCGGACAACAGCATGAGCATCATGACGGCGATTACGTTTTGACAAGCATCCTCCTTTGTTCCCGGCGGTCCGCATGCCGCGCCACAGTTGCGGGCGCCGGAGTTATTTTTTCAGCATGAGCGACAGACGCGCCATTCTTTCCGAATCCCCCATGATGAAACGGGTAGGGAACGGAAGGAGGGCGCTCTTCGGGCCGCGTTTTCGCATTCCCCGAAAGGGCCGCATCCGCTTTGCCCTTGTCCTTGTCGGTCTCATTGCAGTTGTAAAGATCTTCAGTTCCAGAGAACCTGTTGATCGCGTTTCGGCGCCGGATGAGGTCCCGGCGCCCGAAAAGCACGCCGCGACGGCACCGCCCGCGTCTGCACAAACCGCGGCTCCTGCACGTGCGCACCATTCGCTGCTCGGCCTTTTCAAACCGGAAATTCCCCGACATTCCTTTTCGGCCGCGGTCCTTGCCGGCCTGCTTAAGAAATATCCGCCCCGCCTCAACGTGTCGTCCGACACCGTTGCCTCGGGCGGCCGGTCATACGTCTTCCATTACAGTTTCGACAGCACAATTGCGCGCTGCGGCCAGACGCTGCTCAGGCAATATCATCCTAAATACGGCGCAGTCGTGGCCATGGAGGCGGCCACGGGCAGGGTGCTGGCGCTCGTGTCGTATACGCGCGAGGCGGAACCGCCGCTGGGCGACAACCTGTTCGCGCGCAGCCTGTTTCCCGCAGCCTCGGTGTTCAAGACCGTCACGGCGTCGGCCGCCATTGAAAAAGGCCATATGAATCCTGACAGCAGGGTTCCGCTTGCCGGACGCAGGTACACACTGTACCGGTTCCAACTCAAGGAGGAGCTCACGTCCTACGAGCCGGTGTCGTTGCAGGACGCCTACGCGTACTCCATCAACCCGGTGTTCGGCAGGATAGGGGTGTATGTTCTGGGGCCGGAAATAATCCGCGAATACATAGGCAAGTTCGGGTTCAACTGCGACATCCCGTTCGAACTTGACAATGAGAGACCGGTGGCTTCCATCGCCGATAAGGACTCCACGCTGCTCGTGGCGGAAATCGCCTCGGGTTTTAACGGAAAGACCAAGATGTCCCCGCTGTTCGGCGCCATGCTCGCTGCCGGCGTTTCGGAAAAGGGGAGGATGCCCGCCCCTTTTTTTGTGGACAGCGTGACCTGCGGCGGCGACTCGTGCATCATATTCCGCGCAGCTCCTCGGGTGTGGCGCTCGCCCGTGCGTGAAACCACGGCCGGCCTCCTCAAGGGAATGATGATGCGTGTTGCCCAGTACGGGACCGCAAGAAACTCGTTCCGGTATATCAAGCATTCAGCCCAGTTCGACGACATCGACTACGGCGGGAAAACGGGTTCGGTCGACGAAGACGGGCTCGGCAAGGTGGACTGGTTCATCGGGTTCGCTTCGAATCCTTCGGACGCGCGGCAGCGCATCGCCGTGGGCGTGGTGACCGTGCACGATCAGTTCTGGACCGTTCATTCGAGCTATATCGGGGCCGAAATATTCAGGAAATACATACGTAAGGAACAGAAGCTGGAGAAGGCGGCGGTGGTTAAGAATGCATCAAGGCCGGTGGGCTGATTTGCAAATAATAAATTACCTAGGCGGGGGAAGGCTCCCCCTCGCTACGGCCTCCTCGGCCTTCGGCCTGCGGTGTCCTCCGCTACCCCCTCCTGGGTGCACCCCAAGAAGGGGTAGTTGCAAGAATCAAGCACCTGTGTGGGGGCACCCTTGGAGAATTGTAGATTGATGATTGCGGAATGCGGATTGGATAAATCTTGAGAGTTTGCCCAGAGATTCCGGCTTGCGGAAGAATGC
Organism: Chitinivibrionales bacterium; assembly: GCA_035315105.1. Classification (GTDB taxonomy): domain Bacteria; phylum Fibrobacterota; class Chitinivibrionia; order Chitinivibrionales; family FEN-1185; genus FEN-1185. The sequence continues at coordinate 4,829 of DATFYJ010000497.1, read as the reverse complement.
ATCTTGACTGAATAGATTTCTTCTGCCGCGCGTTAGGCAGGACTGGAGGCCGTGCCAGAGCGCGGTGCCGCCCGGACCCGCCGCTACGCGGCATAGGGCCGAGGCGGCCCGAGGCCGGAGGCCGAGACCGGAAGGACGGCCGACCCGAGCGAAGCGAGGGGAACGCCCAATTCCTCTTGCTCTCCCAACTAAGGGGCCAGGGGGAAACGTAAATCGGTGCCCCCGCCAGAACTTTTCATATACAATTTATGGAAAATTTAAAATCAAATTTCCGATCCGCTTTTATAGCCCTTGCCGGCCGCCCCAACTGCGGCAAGTCGACGCTTATGAACACCGTGCTGGGCGAGGAGCTTTCCATTGTGTCAACCATGCCGCAGACCACGCGCAAGAACCTGCGCGGCATTTACAACAACGGCCCGGGGCTGCAGCTCGTCTTTATTGACACGCCGGGAATCCACCGCGGAAAGCACGCGTTCAACGAGCGCATGCTTGACGAGGCCGCGGCCGCACTCAAGGACAACGCCGACATCGTGTGTTACCTTGTTGATCTTGCGCGGGAATTCGGCGAGGAGGAAGACATCGTGGCCCGCATCGTTTCCGGCGCAAAGGCGCCGTGTGTGGTGCTGTTCAACAAAAAGGACATCTGCGACGCGCCGGATGCCATGGTGAAAGCGTTTTTCGAGCGCCATCCGGCGCTGGCGTCGGCCCCGCATGCGGCAGTGAACGCAAAGGAACCCGCAACCAAGGAAATCTTTCTGCGCCTCATCGACCCCTTTATTCCGGCCGGGCCGGCGCATTTCCCTCCCGACGATTTGACTGATGCGAACACCAGGTTCTTCGCGGCCGAATACGTGCGCAAGCAGATCATCTACAACACCAAGGATGAAGTGCCGCACGCCGCGCATGTGGAGATCACGGGATACCGCGAATCGCCGGCCCGTCACAATGTTGACGCGGTGATAAGCGTGGAGACCGACGGACAGAAGGCCATTATTATAGGCAAGGGCGGGAAGTTAATTAAAAAGATCCAGGAACGGGCGGGAGAGGATTTGCAGAAGCTTACGGGTGTGCCGGCGTCGATACGGTGCCATGTGAGAGTGAGGAAGGGGTGGAGAGATGATGAAAGATTTTTAAAGCAGGCGGGGTATGGTAGACAAATAAGATAAAGAAAAGTCAAATTCAAGAACAAATACAAATTCAAGAGATGGAAGGGCCTCGCCGGCCCTTAGACCCGGCAAGGAAAATGCTTATTGTATCGCCCCACCAACCTCCCCCCGGGGGAGGCTTGGCAATAGTATGACCCAGCCTTGGTACGTTGTGTAATATCGTGCTTGTTTCCTGCCTCAAGCCTTTCTTTCTTCCTCTTCACCGCCGCAAAGCGGCGTTCCTAAGCGGAAGGCGTTGCGGAAACGTGACGCGCGCAATGCGCAAGCGTTGCGCCTCGCGCACGTTTCTGCTGGAAAGGGTGCGGGTGCAGATCACCGCCTGCCGAATTTCGGCAGGCGGAAGCTGCACCCCAGGGGAAACCACGAAGTGGTGTCCCCACCAGATTTATTATTAGCATCCTAAGCTATTTGTGAATTCTTTACAGTAGCGCTTCCACCATCAACAAGTGTATTTTTTCATATTCTGATTCCGAATCCCGATCCGCATGGTAATTGATATTTGTCTCCCGGAGTGATCCCCATGCCCCGTCTCCTTCTTCGCGCGTCCCTGCTGATTGTTGTTGCACTATTCCTCGTATCGAAAGCATCACCCGCCGACGATCCGCAGACGGTTTACAAGAAGGCAACCGACTCCTACAAACAGGAGAAATACGATTCCTGCTCGGCCGTGATCCGCGCGTTCCTCAAGATACACGGCAACGACAGCGCGGCTGAATACCTTGTGCCCCTTCTTATCGAGTCGAGCGTGCGAGAAAACGATTACGCGCTGGCGGGCCGCCTGTTCCAGATTTATCTCAAACGGTACCCCTCGTCCGTGTTCATGCCCCGGCTGTGGTATCTCGACGGGCTGTTTCTTGCAAAAAGCGAAAGCTACACCGCGGCGCTCGCCGCGTTTTCCAACGCGCTGTCGGGCGGGGTGGCCGGCGGGCTCGACACGCTCACGCTCGCGAACGTCCAGAAGGTGTGTGAGAAGGTGTTCACGGCCGACGAGCTCGATGCGCTCATTCCGCGCTCCGATCTGCACCCCCGCATCGCGGAGGTACTGGCCTATTTCCAGATTGTAAAGCTGTTCGGTGCCGGACAGCTCGTGCGCGCAAAGGAAAAGGCCGAGCGGTATCTCCGGATTTACGACCGCGCGCCGCACGCCGCTGCGGTGCGGGATTATGTGAACAAGGCCCAGGAGCAGGAGCGCGGCCAGGTGCAGATCGGCGTCATGGCGCCGCTCTCGGGCTACGATGCCGACATCGGAAAGCAGATCGTGACCGGCGCGCAGGTCGCGTTCGACCAGTACGCGGCGTCTACCGGCGCCAGGCTCAATCTTGTCACCTGCGACACCCGCGGGAATATGATAGAGACCGCGAAGAAGACGAAGGAACTCCTTACGGAGCACCATGTTCCCGTCATCCTGGGGCCCGTGCTGTCGCAGGAGGCGATCGTTTCGGCGTCGATCCTGATGGATAAGGACGCGGTGATGGTGTCCCCCACGGCGACCGACGACGGCATTGCCGGGATGGGGCCGAACATTTTCCAGATGAACGTCACGCTCGCCACCCTGGGCGCCAAGATCGCGCGCTACGCCATGGACAATCTTAACATCCGCGACTTCGCGATTATCGGGCCATCATCCGATTACGCCAGGGACCTGGCCCGCGGTTTCCGCAGGGAAGTGGAGAAGAGCGGCAGGGAAATTGTGTCCGAAGAGAGCTACGAAGAGGGGACCAAGGATTTCAAGGTGCAGTTCGACAACCTCAAGACCAAACTCATCATGCGAAAGCAGCAGCGCACGGCGGTGGAAAAAAGCCTGGCCGGCGACGCGCAGCCCTCGCCGAAGACCGACCCCAAGCTCGTTGCGGCTGCGGACTCCGGGTACGAGATCGGCGGGATATTCCTCCCGGCCGAGGCCGAGGACGTGGTGATGCTCGCGCCGCAGGTGCCCTATCACCACATCAGAACGCAGTTGCTCGGTTCGACCGGCTGGCACAACCCAAAGACCATCGCCGACGGCAGGGAATACGTGAACAACGCGCTGCTCTCGTCGAACCTTTCGGTCGGCCTCGCCGAGACCAAGGATTGGCAGGATTTCAAGGCTCTTTACAAAAGCAAGTTCGGTACGGATCCGGACCGCGTCGCCGCCCTCGGCTACGATGCGGCCGCGCTCATCACTCAGGCGCTGCGGCAGGCGGGCGTGTCGGCGTCGGCATCGCAGATCTCGCAGGCCCTCGCATCAATCAAGAACTACAAGGGAGCATCGGGGCTTGTTTCGTTCGATCCGGCGCAGAGGATAAATACCGAAGCGTCGATTATTAAAATAAAAGATAAACAATTTATAAGAGTGCAATAAGAGTAGAAAAGTATCGTGTGGGGGAAGTATCCCCCTCGTTCGGCCTCCTCGGACTTCGGCCTGCGGTGTCCTCCGCTACCCCCTCTCGGGTAGCCCCCTTGACAAAGTAGCTGCAAGACCAAACATTGCTGCGGGGGCACCCACGAGCAGTAGCTGTAAGTTGAAAGTTGACAGTTGAAAGTCAAGAGCTGGCGTAAGAATTATAAAGTGACTAAAGAAATTTCTCCTGCCGCGCGTTAGGTGGACCGGAGGGTCCCGCGGGATTGCCGGTCGACCCGGCCGATAGGCGTAGGGCGATCCGGCAACGAGGCCGAATGGCCGAGCCCGAAGGGAGACCGACCCCGCGAAGCGGGGGAACGCCCAAGTAATTTTATTAAATAATTAGTAATCAATGCATTTATTCTACTTTATCAAAGAAGCATTCCGCGGATTCTACCAGGCAAAGCTCATGACCTTTGTCTCGGTGGCGACCATCGGGCTCACCCTGTTTTTTCTGGGGTGCATGGCCGTGGGATACATCAACGTGCGGCAGGGGCTCCGGTCGGCGGGCGGACGCGTGGCGGCAGTCGTGTATGTGAAGGACAATGCGGCCGCCGACACCGCGAAGCTCGCCGCGCTCGCTGCGCGGGTGCGCGCCTGCCCGCAGGTGGCCTCGGCGCGCGTGGTGGACAAACAGGAAGCATGGCAGCGGTTTAAGACGCAGAACGACAGCGCCATGCTCCAGGCGGTCGACGAAAACCCGTTTCCCGTGTCCATCGAGCTTGTCCTGCGCGAAACGTCGCAGTCCGCGACGTCGATCGAGGCGCTGTCGCGCGAACTGACGGCCATCGACGGCGTCGAGGACTTCCGGATGTCGACGTCGGAGCTGCAGCAGCTCGAGCGCTACAAGACGCTGTTTCTGATCGGGACGATCATTTTCTTTGTCGTGCTCGTGGTCGCTCCCAACGTGATGATTGCCAACACCATCAAGCTCACCATCTACGCAAGGCGCGAGCTTATCCGCAATATGCACTTTGTGGGCGCGACGCCCGCGTACATCAAGGCGCCTTTCATTCTCGAAGGCATGCTGCAGGGCGTGTTCGGCGGGTGCTTCGGCGCGGCCGCGCTCCTTCTTGTCAAGCTTGCGCTCGCGCATTTCTTTCTTTCGTGGGGTCCGTGGTACCTGATTGTCTCACTCTTTGTCGCGACGGGGGCGCTGTTCGGGTGCATAGGAAGCATGAGCGCGGTTCGCAGATTCCTCGTGTCCTGATAGCGGTCCTCGCTGTCGGGTGCTGTATCCCGCTGTTTGCAAGAAACAACAGGAAACCCGCGGCCGCGCCCGC
>DATFYJ010000496.1:0-2617 GCA_035315105.1 Chitinivibrionales bacterium | reverse complement strand
CGCGGTGCCGCCCGGACCCGCCGCTACTGCGGCATAGGGCCGTGGCGGCCCGAGGCCGGAGGCCGAGACCGGCAGGAGAACCGACCCGAGCGAAGCGAGGGGAACGCCCATCTTGTTTGCAGGTTATTAAATTGGGACTAGAGCCTTCTTATCGCCATCATCGTAATATCATCCGACTGCTCAACATCACTCACATACTTCGCCAGTTCCGCCTCTATTCTCATCAAGAGCGTCCGCGCGTTCTGCGGCTTTGAACCAAAAATCGGAACGAGCCGCTCCCTGCCGAAAAGCTCATCCGCGGCGTTTTTCGCCTCGATCACGCCGTCGGTATAGGCGAGCAGCATGTCTCCTTTGGAAAGAATTGCCTCCCTGACCACATAGTCCGGCTCCGGAACAATGCCGAGCGCGGGGCCGCACAACCGGAGCGTGGTGACGGCACCGCCGCACGAGAGAATCACCGGAGGATAATGTCCCGCCGCAATGTACCGCAGCACGCCTTCCCTGGTGTCAAGCACGCCGAACAGAAGCGTGGTGAACAGGTAGTTTTTCTTGAGGCGGTGGTGCCGCGTGAGGTAGCTGTTGGTGAGCGTCACCGCATCCAGGATGTCGGCGCCGCCCTTGACCTGCTCGGAAAAGGCGCGCATGAGGCTGCGCACGAGCGCCATGAACAGCGCCGCGCCCACCCCTTTGCCGCACACGTCCGCGATCATGAAGCAGAGCCTGTTGTCGCCGAGCATGAACGCGTCGTAGAAATCGCCCGCCACCTCGAAGGCAGGCGCGAACGACACCTTCACTTCCCAGCCCTCGGGCTGCGGCAGCTCCTCGGGCAGGAAATCCGCCTGGATCTGGCGGCCGAGCTCCAGCTCGTGCCTGACATGGAGCATATACTCCTGCTCCTTGTCGCGCAGCCGCTTCTTTTCGAGCGAGGCCGAGACCCGCGCGTTGAGAATCACCCTGTTGACGGGCTTGTACAGATAATCCTCGGCGCCGAGCTCGATGCATTTCACCACGTTGTCGATATCGTCGATGGCCGAGACCACGATGACCGGAACATGGCGGAGTGCATCGTCGTCCTTGAGTCGCGAGAGCGTCTCGATGCCGCCCATCACGGGCATCATGATGTCAAGCAGGACGCAGTCGAATTGACTTTTGGCAATCATGTCGAGCGCTTCCGCGCCGTTTGACGCAACCGCGGTGGCGTGTCCCTGGCGGGACAGGAGACGGCAGAGAAGCTCGCGGTTGTCCGGGATGTCGTCCACGACGAGGATGCGCGCCTGTTCGGTCATGACGGGCCGCCTTTGCGGATAAGGGTTTCCACTGCGGCAATGAGCCGGTCGAATTCCAGGGGCTTTGTCTCGTACCGGTCGCAGCCCGCCGCGAGGCCGCGGCTCTTGTCTTCGGCCATGGCATGCGCGGTGAGCGCGACCACCGGGATGGCCGCGGTGGCCGGCGATCCCTTGAGCCGGCGCGTTGCTTCCCATCCATCAAGAACGGGCAGGCCCATGTCCATGATGACAAGGTCGGGCCTGCGCGCCTCAGCCAGGGCCACGCCCGCCTCGCCGTCGGCCGCCGTGATCACTTCGTAGCCCTTCCGCGCAAGCCTGCGCGAGAGCATGTCGGCGTCGAGGGGGTTGTCTTCGATGATTAAGATAAGCGGCATTTCTTGTTTGTTCTCATGTTGTTTAGAATATGTCCCAGTAGAACGACAGGCCCGCTACAACATCAATCCAATCAGCAACAACCTCTCCCAAGAGTTTAATGGTATTACTGAGGTCACCTGGACTTATTGTTTGGGCAGTAGACCCATTCACAGAATAATACAAACAATCCAGGTCTATTTGCATCCTGAAATGACTATTCAGGCGGTATCCGCAGGCAACAGTTGTTCCACACCCAAAAGGCCACAATCCGAGACTATCATATTTTGCCGGCAACCAGTATTGAAGATAGCCTAACGAATATGACATGTAAATGTTGCTGCATTTGTCGCTCGGAACAACTGTGCTCGCCGCGGCAATATAAGAAAACTGCTGGAACTTGTCGTAGGTGCGATTACTGTAGAGCAGATAGTGGGAATAACGCAGGGAAAGTGAAAAACGGGGATTTATTGCCCGACCGATATCTACAGACGGAATGATTGATCCGCCCGAAAATTGAGTCCACCTAGGCGTCATGCCAAGATTGTTCACATATTCCAGGGAAAGAACATACGCCGCACCGGCCCCGATATTGAACCTGAATTTCGATGTGGTAGAATCCGCAGAAAAGCATAGGCAGGCACATGACAAAATAAGAATGATGGTTAGGCGGTTCAGTGCGGATTTCAACAAGTTAATGTTGGACAAGCAAGATACTGCCCTGTTGAAAGCCTCCCCGCGAGGGGAGGTGAGGAGGGGCGATACAATAAGCATTTTCCTCACGGGATCTAAAGGGCAGAGCCCTTTCCATATCTTGATTTTGTATTTGAATTTCAATTTCTATTTTCCCCCGCTTCCTCTTTTCCCTCCACCCTCACCGGCAGCACAATCACAAACTCCGACCCTTTCCCGGGTTCGCTTGACACCGTGATATCCCCTCCCATCAGCCTGCACAGGCTCCGCGAAATGGCGAGCCCGAG
>DATFYJ010000495.1:0-8571 GCA_035315105.1 Chitinivibrionales bacterium | reverse complement strand
AAGCTTCTCACCCAGTTTAAAGGGAACATGAACCGGGCGGCAAAGGCGGCGGGCATGTACCGGCCGAACCTCCTTAAGAAGATCAAGCAGCTGAATATTTCGCAGGATGCGTTCAGGGTGCAAAAGAAAGTTGGCTAGGGTTGCGCAGTTTTTCTGATGTGCATGTCATTTCCGCGAAAGCGGAAATCCATTTTCCTTTTAAAAAGATAAAGATATGGAAAGGGCGCTGCCCTTTAGATCCCGCTGGGAAAATGCGTATTGTATCCCGCCCTCCCTTCCCTCCCCCGCCGGGGAGGGTTTCAACAGATATATTTTACTGGTGAATCGCCATAACATAATCCACCCGACTTGACGCACCAGGATTGAATTCCGTCTTACACCTCTATCTGGGAATTTGTCAATGACCCATACCTGTTCATCCGTCCGATCCATTTATCAGGTTCTTTATCTTTATACTGCCCTGCTTTTTTCGCCGCTCCTTTCAGCTATCTATGCTCAAACAAATTCAACCCCCCTTAAGCCCGACATCCTCGGCAACAAAAGCTTCACCGAGGTTTACACGCTCACTGCGCACGGCGACGACAGCACCTTTATCCAGGTACTGTTCACCATCACCAATCTGGGCATCGAAGATAAGAACGCAGCCTGCACGGCGCTCATTTTCCAACAGGCGAAGAAGGCGTGGAAGGCGAATGAGAAATTCACCCCAAAACAGTGGACCTATTCGCCGGCGCCCAACCCGACGCTTGCCATCGGCTCCAGCGCCCTCACCGTGCTTCCCGACAGGCTCAACCTTCGCGCGGCCGTGGGAGGGGCAAGGATTGACATCGTGCTTCACGCGGCTTTCGCGCCCGCTAAGCCACCCAACACCGATTTCCCGAAATCCGCGTCCGGCAAGTTCCGCGACTTCGACATCCTCGTTCCCTGGTCGGCGGCGCAGGGCACCGTCGCGCTTCCCGGCGCGGCGCCGCAGAGCATTTCGGGCTTCGGCACGCTCGACAGGGCCCGGTCGGTGGGAACCACGAGGGACATCTGCCGCAGTTGGGTCACGTTCCGCGGCCACAGCGGGCAGGAATATTTCCTCGCGGACTTCCGGCTCCCGCCGCAGAAGGACGCCCCGGCCGTCGGGTGGATTTGGCGGACCGCCGACACCGGGCCCGTGGCCGTACAGGGCCTTGACATCCGCAAGGAACCCCTGATCGTTGACGGAAGGAAATCGGAGCGCTGCATGATTTCCGCGCTCGACGGAACGTTCACCATTGCCGGCAGGGAGGTGCTGTACCGCTATTCCTTTGTGGACGAGCTCGGCACGGTTACGGGTGGTCTTGTCAAACTGGTGGTCGGGAAGCCCATCACCGCGTATTGCCCGGCAACGGCGCGGTTTAACGGCGGCACCCGGCCCGTGCCCGGCATTCTGGAGCTGATGACCATCGAGTAACCCTCGGTCAGCGGATCAACAGGAACAAACCCGTGCGCCCGCGCTTTTTCAAACGAAGAGAATTTCCGGTTCCCACGGCGTGGGCGTGGTGCGTCGCGCTGGCCGCAATCGCGGCGCTGCTGCTTGTCTTCATTTTCACCATTCATTCTTTTCTCGCCCCTGTCAATCCTGTTTCATCCCGCATCATGGTGGTGGAAGGGTGGCTGCCCGAATACACCCTTGCGCGGGCGGCCGAGGATTTCAGAAGCAAGGGCTTTCGTCTTTTGATCGTGACCGGCGGACCGGTTGAAGTGGGCCATTTCCTCACCGGCTACAACTCGCTTGCCAATGTCGGGGCGGCGACCCTGAGAAAGCTGGGGATAGACAGTTCTGCAATTGTGGTTGTCCCTGCGCCATTCGTCCAGAAGGACCGGACCTACGAAGAGGCGGTGTCCCTCAAACACTGGCTCTTGCAGTCAAGCACGCCTGAAAAGTCCCTTACTCTTTATTCCATCGGCTGCCACTCACGGCGGTCGCACCTGCTGTACGCCAGGGTTCTCGGCAGAGAGTATACCGTGGGAATCGTGGCATGCGTCAACAGGGACTACGACAGCCGGCACTGGTGGCATTACAGCAACGGCGTGAGGGCCGTGGCCGATGAGACGCTGGCGTATTGTTATGCGTGGGTGTTTTCGCTGTTTGCCGGAGATTGAAAGAAATATTCTAAAGGGGGGAAGTGTCCCCCTCGCTCCGGCCCGGCGCTCATATTTTCAAAGTACATCTTATTCCGCGCCGGTCCTGCGCTGCCCCCTCTGGGTGGCCCCCTTGACAGGGTAGCGGCAAGCCAGAAACTTCGGCTGCGGGGGCACCACAAAGCGATAGCTGGACGGTAGGCGAGCCATAAGGCTGGCAGATGGCCTGGCGCGCGGGCAGAGGGTAATTTGCCGCGATCTGGTTTTTCGAGTGAATAAGGAAAAGAGTATTTTGTTTTTCTCGTCCTCTTAAAAGGTCAGCGACGAGTTTACAGAAAGGTAGAAGTATATGCCGGTAACAAGAATTTCCGCAAATTATAAGATCTCCGACAAGGCATCAATGGCGGATGATATTCACGGCACACTTGTCAAAGTACTCAAGATACCGGAGCGGGACAGGCTTATTATTGTTGATGAAAACCGGGAAGGCTTTTTCCAGCCGCCGGACACCAGCGGGAACTACCTGCTCGTGGAACTGACGATGTTCAGCGGCAGGACAAAGGAAACGAAACGGGCGCTTTACAAATCGCTTGTTGACGTACTGGAAAAGCACGGCATCGGGAAGGAAAACGTCAGGATCGTGATTTAAGATGTGCCGAAGGAGAATTGGGGCATTCGCGGGGGGCAGATGGCGTCGGAGGTGGAACTGGGGTTTGAGACGGAGAGGTGAAGGGGGCAAGAGGCAAAAGGCTCTTCCCGTCGACGGGAAGAGCCTTTTACTTTACGAGACCAGGATTGAAAGTCAAACGTTCGGCTGTCCTATTCTTCACGGCAGCCAGGACACCATTCTCTGGGCGATGGTCCGCAGCCCCGATGACATCGTGAGCATATACATGCCCGCAGGAACGCGGGCATCCATCTCAAAAGCGGCCGTGTTCACGCCGACAGAACGGCTGCCGCCGATCACTCTCTTCCAGACGCATGCTCCCTTGACATTGTACATAGCAAAGCCGACATCCCCGGTATTTGCGGGAAGGGTGTAGCTTATCCGCAATTCACCTGAAGCGGTGACCGCCGCGTAGATACGGCAAGCTATGCGCATCAGTTGATTTTGTTTCCCGAGAACGGCCGTCGGCGCCTGATACTTGAATACCGTGCCGTTGCTGCCCGCGGCATACCCAACGCTTGCGCTGGGAAAACAGACGCCGTTGATATCAGAGGTAACGCCGAGGTCTATGCGCTGCCATGTTGTTCCGCCGTCCTGTGTCTTCATGAGACGGAAATTGGTCGCGGTATAGTCAGTGCCGCTCACAAGTATCGAATCCCCGCCCACCAGATATCCGGTGCTGTCGTCCACAAACCACATCCTGATCGCTACGACAACGGTGTTGACCGTGGACCAGGTGGTCCCGCCATCCGTGGTTTTCAACAGGTTCACATTGGTGTACCTGTTGTTCGTGACCCCTCCTATCCCTCCCACATACCCCGTGTCATCATTGACAAAAGATACTCCAGACAGGAACAGGGCCTGCCCCGTGGGCGAAGACGTCCACGTGGCGCCGCTGTCGGTCGTTGTCACCACGCCACCCGCGCTGCTTGTGGCAAAGCCGTGAGCGGCATCGGGAAACGAGAGGTAGCTGATCCACGCTGTGGTTGTGTACACCGCATTCCACGTTAATCCGCCGTCCACGGTCCCGAAGATCCTCGAATTCAAGAAGGGATATTTCCCTATGCAGACGAAACCTTTGAGAGGGGACGTAAACCAGATGGCCATGCCGCGGTCCGTTGAATCGTTTTCCACGTTCTGAATAGTCCATGTGCCGCCACCGTCGGCGGATTTTATGACCTTGCCCCCTTTGGCGACTGAGATATAGAGAAGATTCGAATCGACCGCGTGGACATCCATGAGGCCGTAAGGGCCCGCATACAATCTGGTCCAGGTGGCTCCTCCGTCTTTGGTCTTGAGGACCACGCCGCTGTCTCCTGTAATGAACCCGGTATTCTCGTCGAGGAAGGATATGCCGCCCAGGGTAGCGAGCGTATGGCTGGTCTGCTGGACCCAATCGGGCGCAGCCTGGGACGAAACAACGAGGAGCAGGCAAACGCCTGCCGCAAACCCGCACAGATGTTTCACGTTCATAATGGCCTTCTTTCTCCTACTTGTGTGACCCTATTATGCCATTCTCACAGAACGTGCGCCACATCTGTATTACATATTTATTACATATTCGCTCCTGCCGCACCCCTGCCCAAATCCATCTCCAGCAGAAACACCTTTTCTCCCTTGTACGCCAGCTCGCCGATCACGCGCAGGCCGATGGCCTGGTACGGCCGCACCCTGCGCTCCGAGCACGTGCCGTACATTTTTCCAATGCCCTTTGCATAAAGTTTTTCCAGAAAGAACTTCGTGAACGATCGAAGAAGGGTCGCGCTGCTCATCACATCGAGCAGGCAGAACATCTGGATGATCTCGCACACGCCCGGCGCGGCCTTGTCGATGGAGAATCCCTCCAGCTCAAGCTGCAGCGGCGCGCCGACCCCGAAATTCACGGCCGCAGCCGCCACGATTCTCTCCCCCGTACTTGCAGTATAGATTTCCTGCGTCTCGTAAGGAATTTTCGTGACGGTCCGCTTTGTTGTGCGGTCTATTGTCCAGATGCGCTCGAGGATCTCGGACGTGCCGAAGGCGCGGTACAGCGAGCGCTCGTAGGAAAAGCGCTGCGCCTCGGAGGCGGTGTCGAGGACCGAAAATGCGAAATTCTTCTGGGTTTCCAAGAATGCTCCGCGGGAAGCGATCTAGACAAAGCGGAATGCTCTACAGCTCGTCGAGCTTGACCGTGAGGCTTTTCGGCATGATGGGCGGCATTGAAATGGTATGCAGCTCGGGCCCGTGTTCAGCGCCCAGGTTGAACGTGAGCCCGGCAAATGCGATGTCTACCGGCAGCAGGGCCAAACCCACCTGCGCGTTTAACACATAGGAGAAGCACGACGCCACGATTTCGCCCGCCTTTGCGGCCCCGTTGTACACGGCCGCGCCCTTTGCAAGCTCCTTGACGCCGGGAGCCGCAGACACGCCGATGATCTTGTGCGAAAGCCCTTTGGCCCTGCGCTCGAAAATCGCTGTGCTGCCTAAGAAATTTTCCTTGCTCAAATCAATCATCCACTGCAATCCGAGCGGAAGCGGATCGCGCACTATTGCGCCTTCGGCAAAGATATTGAAAAACCGGCCTTCGAGCCGCAAGTCGTTGTGAATGTCGACTCCGCACAGACCACCCTTGTTTGCCATCGCAAGTGATAGGCACTTGTCCAATAAGCCGGCCGCGTTTGCCGCCGGGGCCAAAAGGTAATAACCGAACTCCGAGGTCTTGCCGGCCCGGAATAGCGACAGCGGCTGCCCGCCGAATTCGTAGCGCTCCACCGACAGGTACGGTAGGCCGAGCACGTCCGCGCCGAACAGGCCCTTTGCCACGGCCCAGGCCTTGTATCCGTCGATTGACAAAAACGCGTGGCTTTCCGAAAGATCGACCATGCCCGCGTCCGCGGCGCCGCGGGAATTCAGCATGGCCTTGAATGCCGCGTCGTCCATGATGCTTTCGGCCAGCAGGAAAAACTGCTCGTCGTTGTTGGCGACATAGCAGTCGGCAACCAGGTTGCCCGCCTCATCGGCGATAAAAGTATGCAGCATACGGCCGAACCGCACCTTGGCGACGTTGCCGGCGCACAGCGCATCGAGAAAATCAAGCCCCTTGTCTTCCGGAAAGCTGCAGCGGTGCATGTAGGAGACGTCGGTGAGGCCAAGGCCGTCGCGCACGAGGCCGTATTCGGTCTTGCTGTCGGAGACTTTGGAAACAACTTCAGCCCCGAGCCGTTCGGCAAACACTGCGTTCTTCTTTGCAAAGCTATCGTGGAAATGCGAAGCCCTCATTGGCCGGCCCCGCTTTCCGCCTTCTGGGCGAGCACGAAATCGACCACCGTGTTGATGGACCGCAATACCGCGATGTTTTCGTCGGGAATCTTGATGCCGAACGAATTCTCGATGCACAGAACGATCTCAAGTGCATCAAGGGAATCGAGGCCGAGCCCCGCTCCCAGGAGCGCGACGTCCTCGTGCAGGTCATCGGGAGCATAGGGCAGGTTGAGCCGCCGGATGAGTTCCTGCTTGAAGGTATCGATCACGGTGCGGCGCTTGTCGATGGCCGCCTGCATTGCATCCGTCATACCGATTACTCTTTCACCTTGCTTTTGCGGATAACCGTTGCGCAATTAACGCCGTGGGGTGAGCCAAAAACTGTGAGAATATAGTTTTTTCCGCGGCCCATTTCCAGGGAAGAATCCGCCAGAGCGCGCGACAGGATGAAAAGTGGCGTTGTCGCCTCCGCGTACCCGATCAGAGGGGAAGGATCGAGCCGAGCGGCATCACGCTCCCCCATCACGGCGCGGACCGCTTCGGCCTCCCAGCCGCTTCCGGCGCTGCAGCACACCACCGGCCCGATGTCTGCCGCAGTGATTTTAGCATTGTTAAGAGCGGTCCTGATTGTTGCGGCAAGCATTGCTCCGCCGCCGTCAGCATTCATGCAATCATTGGTTTCGGTGGAATAGGCAAATGAACATACCGTTCCCAGCGCCGCCGCCCCGCGACTGGCCGCGCTTGATTCGGTCTCCAGCATCACGGCGCAGGCGCCCTCGCCGTACGGGACCCCGCCGGGGGGGACCGCACCCGCCGCATGCGAGTCGGACAGAATACGTTTGGACAGCTCATCCACGCTCAGGCTCACGATCGCGCTTGCGTGCCCGTTCTCGATTGCAAACGCGGCAAAACCAAGACCCAGGAGGCCCGCGCCCGGTCCAAGACTCAGGGTGGTGTTATGACCGGTGAGACGCAGGGCCTTGCACACGTTTCCGGCCACCGAATTCGGAACAACATAGGGAAACGCGGCAACCTGGTTGATCCGGAAGCTTCCGCGCAAAAGCGGGACAATGTGTTCGGATTCGGCCCACGAAGGCCCTGCGGAAAGATGAAGGAACAGCCCGATGTCCCTTCGGCCGCCCGGCCGCTCTGCGCCGAAGGCATGCGAAAGCGCCAGCCTTGTCGCCGCAACCGCAAAGACGCTCGACCTGTCCATATTGCGGATGTCGATGCGGCGGTCTATGGCGGCCATGTCGAAATCCGGGACCATTGCCGCGCGCACGACCGCCCCACCGTCAAGGGCAACATCGCGGAACAGGCTTTCGGACGTTGACGCCGCGACCAGGCAATCAACGCCGACGCCCGCCGGCGACACCGCGCCGATGCCGGTGATCACCACGGGGCCGGCCGATCCCCTGTCGGGCGGAGCATTGGAGAAATCGGGCTTTACTTTTACCACGATGCTTGCGTTGTTGCCGCCGAACGCGAAATTGTTCTTGAGCACGGGGCCGGACTGCTCGGCGCGGCGGCCCGCGTCCGGGACGTAATCGAGGGTGCAGCCGTCGCGACGCTCGGTGAAGTTCGCTGTGGGCGGCACGATTCCCTTTTCGAGGCACGCGATGGCCGCCACGGTCTCGAGCGCGCCCGCCGCACCCAGGCAGTGGCCGATAATTGATTTTGTGGAACTCACCGGCACGGAAGCGGCGCCGGCGCCGAACGTCCTGCGGATCGCCCTGGTCTCGGCCTTGTCGTTGGCCTCGGTGCCGGTGCCGTGCGCGTTGATGTAGCGAATTGACAACGGCGAAACACCGGCGTCGGCGAGCGCGCGCTCCATGGCCAGCGACTGGCCCGCGCCCGACGGGTCGGGTGCCGTGCAGTGGTACGCGTCGTTGCTGAGCCCGAACCCGAGGATCTCGGCGTGCACACTCGCTCCCCGCGCCTGCGCGGCCTCCATACTTTCAAGAACGAGAAACGCCGTGCCTTCGCCCAGGTTGAGGCCGGGGGGCTTGGAAAAAGGCGCGCAGGTCCCTTCGCATGTCGCCTTGAGGCCGTCGAACCCGGCGAGCGTTGTCTCGGCAAAGGTGTCGCTGCCGCCGGCCAGCGCCGCGTCAACCACACCCAGGCGGATGAGGTCCGCCGCAATGCCTATGGCCGCCGTGCTCGCGGAACAGGCCGTGACCACGGTCGCGCCGGGTCCGGAAATGCCGAACAGGTGGGCAAGCGCCTTGGCACCGCTGTAGTAGCGAAGGGAGAACAGTTCTTCTCTGGTAAGCGCGCCGTCTCCGGCCAGTACCGCCGCGTACCTGCGCTCGATGGTCTGCATGGGCCCGCTGCACGTGGCGAACACCAGCCCCATTCTGGGGCCGAGTTCGCGCGGGTCAAGGTGCGCGCGGCCGATGGCCTCGCGGCACGCGGCGGCCGCGAAATGGACGAACCGGTCGAGAAAGCGCAGCTGCTGCGGCAGGTATGCGCGTTCGTCAAAATCCCGGACAAGGCCCGCGTGCGTGGCGCGGAGATGGGAAAGGTGCGGCCTTCCGATGGGCGAGAACGAGGCC
>DATFYJ010000494.1:0-4541 GCA_035315105.1 Chitinivibrionales bacterium | reverse complement strand
TATTACGAGGTGAGCGCGACCGGCGGTTCGCAGGAGTCGCAGCTGTCGGCGGCGGTGCGGGGAATCACGATTGCCGCGGTGCCTCTCGGTTTGACCATTGATTCTGTTTTTGCGAAAACGGCAATAATGGTGTGGCAGGCGGACACGGGTGCGTCCTCCTACGCGGTGTACCGGAGGCCGAATGACACCGCCGCTTTTGCGGCAGTGGGCGCCAGCGCTACGGATACGTTTACCGACACAGGGCTTTCCCCGGGAACCCGATACTCGTACGCGGTCTCGGCGGTGAACATGTCGGGAGAATCGCAGAAATCGTCGCCCGCAAGACTGCTCACCATTCCCGCCGCGCCTCAGATCGCCGTCGATTCGGCCCTGTCGAGTTCGAGTGCGCTCGTCGTCTGGGGTACGGTTACCGGCGCGACGGCGTATAAAGTGTACAGGAGCGATTCAGCCGCGGGAGCGTTCGCGCTCGCGGGCGCAACCGCCGCGGATACCTTTTTTGTTGATACGGGGCGTGCTGGCGGCGGGAAGTATTTCCATGAGGTGACCGCGCTTGACAGTTCGGGAGAATCCGCGCCGAGCGCCATCGATAGTGCGATCACGCCGTAGGTGGGTATTCAATTGATGATTGCAGAATGCGGATTGCGGATTGAAATCAGCATTATGCAACCTGCTTTCAAACTGAATCTTCGGGCTGCATCCTTAGCGAAGCAACAAGAAACGGCACGCAAAATATAAAGTACGAAATGTCGAATTTCGATTCGAAAAATCCCCTGTACCACCCGCAGTCAAGCCCGGCAAGCAGCGTTGACACGGCGACAATAAGGAAGAGCAGCACGCCGCAGAGCCGGAGGCACCCCTCGAAGCTCCTCACGAACAATCCGCCCGCAACAGAAAGCGCAAGGAACGCCGCAGTAGCGGCTGGGGGAGAGAAGGCCGACTGGAGAAACAGCGGGTTCTTTTGCGTAAAGGTGTTCCATCCCCAGAAAAGAAGCGGAACAAAGGTGATGCAGAACCCAGCAGCCATGCCGCCCGCCGCCTTTGCAAATGCGGAAACGTCCCTGCGCTTGAGCATGCCGTACGACAGGTAACAAGCCAGGGGCAATGCCGCGACGGCGCGCGTCGAGAGAAGAAGGCCTCCCGCCATGCCGATCCAGAACAGCCGTTTCCCGCCGGCCGCGACCGCTTCCAGCCAGAACAGGAACAGGACCACAAGCGCCATGTTGGCAAAAACCGTGCTCCGGACGATGATTTCGTACGCGAGCGCCGGCGAGGTCACCAGGAGAACGGTTTGCATGAGCAATGTCCGCGAATCTGTCTGCTGCCGGGCAAATACTGCGAAAAGGCCGACGAACGCAACGAGGGTGAGGGCACCGATTTCCCTGATGCAATAAAACGGGAAGGCGATGACAAAGTAGAACGGGAACGGCCCGGGCTGGTTGGCCTGGTTCGATTGGGCGAGGTAGGGGTAAACGCCGGCTAAAAGATTATCAAGAAACGCGTTGACAACGCTCCAGCGGTCGTTCATGATGGTGTCGACCTTGATAAAACGGAGCGCAACCAGAAAGAAGAGCGTGAATGCCGCGGCACATGCAAGGGCATAGCGCCGTTTGAAAAAGCCATCATTCAGGCGGGCAGCAAACAGGGGGACGGCAATGCAGAATAGGGTATAGCCCGCGGCAAGAACAAGAGCGAGACTTCCGTTTATTCGGGAGGTATACTTTATGACAAAAAGAAGGTTGACGATGCAGAAAAGCGTCAGGGCGACTGTATTTCCCAAGAATCTTGTCTTGTCCATTAGTGGATAAAATAAATTCGGTGCTTGTAGTTGCATTGGAAAAGAAGAGGTGAAAGATGAAAGCCCAAAATCATGAATCTGGTGGGGGAAGTTTGCCCCGTCGGGTACTTCCAAGGGTCGTCCCCCTCGCTCCGGCCCCCTCGGCCTTCCGCCTGCGGTGTCCTCCGCTACCCCCTCCTGGGTGACCCCCGAGTGGAAGCAGCTGCAGAACCAGACACCTGTGCAGGGGCACCCGAGAAAAGTGGTTGAGAGGTTGAGAAGTACAAAAAGAAGTGTTGGTTGATCTGCTGAGCGTCCCGGTTGGCGCAAGAAAAGCGAATTGACAGAATAGATTTCCGTTATAGCGCGTTAGGTGGACCGGAGGGTGAGCAAGAGCGAATTGCCGACTGATCCCTCGCCGAAGGCGGTCGGGACAGGCGGCAACGAGGCGAACAGCCGAGCCCGCAGGGAGACCGACCCGACCCCGAGCCTTGTCGAGGGGGAGGGGAACGCCCAAATCTTCTTGTATTTCATGAAGTGACGCGTAGCGGTGCCCCCACCAAGAAGTCTTATTTCTTATCATCAGCTTGGGACTCCAGGAATTGACTTTGACCCGCTGTGGAATTATATTATTTACATACTTTACAAATACAACAAACAGCCTCTTATTGAAGGGGGATTCCATGAAGAGAACCATTGGCCTTATTATTGCACTTGCCGTAACCTACACCTTTGGCCAGGCAAATCCCGAGCAGATGGCGGTGGTGCGGACCATTCTCGACAGCGCCGGACTTCAGGGCATCACGGCGGAAAGCGTGACCAAGACCGATTCGCTCGGCAGGATCGTCTCTCTTGACTTGACAAACAAGGAAATGGAGAAGGCCGGCGTCAAGGTGCTCCCCTCGTCCATCGGCATCCTTACGTCGCTCACGACCCTGCTTCTCGGGCGCAACAGCATCACCGATGTCCCTCCGGAAATAGGCCGGCTCACGTCGCTTGTCAAACTGGACCTCCAATACAACCAGATCGGCGAACTGCCTCCCGAACTCGGCAGCTGTAGTGCCCTGCAGGAGCTGGACGTTCGCCAGAACCAGCTCTCAAAACTCCCGCGAGAGCTGTTTACGCTCAAGTCGCTCAGGGTCCTGCAATTGTGGGGCAACCGTTTCACCTCGCTGCCCGAGGAAATAACCAAGCTCACGTCGCTGCGGGAGCTGTACGTCATGAACAACAGGCTTTTCACCCTTCCCGACGGCATCGTGAAGATGAAATGGCTCACCTACGTTGATTTTCAGGACAACAAGATCTGCGCGCCGTCGGCCGAACTCGCGGCCTGGCTCAAGAAATGGGACGACCGCTGGAAGTCCAAGCAGAAATGCTGGTGAGGCGGGCCGCGACCGAGGCCCGCTATGTTCCTCTGTAAACCGTAAAAACCCGCTCCTGCAAATCCGTCTTCCGCGCGTACGAAGGCGATCGTCGCCGTGAACGCCTTCGCGGCCGCGTTTTCTCCAGGCACTCCTCCACGGTCCGTTGCCCTTTTACCGCAGAAATCACATAATTTTCCATTTATGGATGTTCTCCCCCAGAAACAGGCAGGCGTACCCCTGGCATTTCTTCCCACCTCGCGCGAAGAAATGCAGGCCCTGGGCATTGAACAGCTCGACGTTATCATCGTCACGGGCGATGCGTACGTGGACCATCCCGCATTCGGCGCCGCCATGGTCGGCAGATACCTACAGTCGCTCGGAGTAACCGTGGGCATCATCGCAATGCCAAATGTAAATGCCCCGGCCCAGTTCGCCGCGCTCGGGCAGCCGCGGTATTTCTTCGGCGTGACTGCGGGAAACGTGGATTCCATGGTGTCGCTTTTCACCGCCCAGAAAAAGCCGCGAAGCGACGACCCGTATGTTCCGGGCGGCGGGGCGGGCATGCGTCCGCAGCGCGCCGTCATCGCCTATTGCAACGCGATCCGGCAGGCGTTCAGCGGCGCGGCCATCGTGATCGGCGGCGTGGAGGCGAGCCTGCGCCGCATCGTGCACTACGACTTCTGGTCCGATTCGCTGCGCCAGCCCATTCTGCTCGACGCAAAGGCCGACCTGCTCGCCTACGGCATGGCGGAGCACCCGCTGCGGGCCATTGTTGCGCGCTGCAAGAGGGGAGAGCCGCTGTCCGGCATGCTCGACATCCCGGGCACGGCGGTACGGCTCGGCAAAGCCGCGCTCGACGCCATGGCAGCCGATCCGAAAAACAGATTCGTGCGGCTGCCGTCCTTCGAGGAGATCAGGAATTCGCGGGAGGCGTTTTCCCGCATGACAAGGCTGTTCTACGAAAACCCTGACGCGGCGTTCCTGCAGGAAAGCGGCACCCTTGCCGTGCTTGTTAACCGGCCGGCAGAACCGCTCACCCAGGGCGAAATCGACCGCATCTACGAACTGCCGTTCACCTACCATCAGCATCCGTCGTACAAACAGGCCATCCCGGCGTACGAACAGATACGGGACTCCATCACCGTGGTGCGCGGCTGTTTTGGCGGGTGCAATTTCTGCGGCCTCGGCGCTCACCAGGGGAAGACCGTCCAGAGCAGGTCAAAGGAATCCGTGGTGCGGGAGATACGGAGGCGGTCGCAGCTTCCGGGATGGAAAGGGATCGTGTCGGACCTCGGCGGCCCCACGGCCAACATGTACGGCCTGTTCTGCAAACGGCCCAAGGACGCCAAACCCTGCACGCGCAGGAGCTGCCTCACGCCTTCGGCATGCGCGTTTCTGCACAC
>DATFYJ010000493.1:0-5518 GCA_035315105.1 Chitinivibrionales bacterium | reverse complement strand
TGACATCTGTTTCAGGCAGCGTTTTTCCCATTCCATCCAGTCGCAGTAATGGGGGAACAGGCGCTCCCTGCGTTTGAATTCCGGACCGTGTATTGAGGTCCTCGTGCCCTTGTTTTGAGGCGGGCAGGCGATGTGCAGCATCTCGTGGTGCATAATCGCCTCAACGGCAAAGCGCGGCACGCCGGGCCGGTCGTACATCGACGCGATGGTGATCAGGTTGTAGCGGCCGCCGTCCGCGCCGGTGCGCACGCTCTGATAGGAGCGCAGGGGGTGCCTGC
Organism: Chitinivibrionales bacterium; assembly: GCA_035315105.1. Lineage (GTDB taxonomy): Bacteria > Fibrobacterota > Chitinivibrionia > Chitinivibrionales > FEN-1185 > FEN-1185. The sequence continues at coordinate 5,240 of DATFYJ010000493.1, read as the reverse complement.
CCCAGCGCACGTGCGACGACACCGTCCCGTTGAAATATGTCTTGTTGACGAAATCGAAAACCTCCGACAGATCGTAGGCGAGCCCTTTGGTGCGGAACGATGATGGATCGGCAAAGGAACGGTTGCGTGTTTCGAGTCCTTGCTCCTTGATATAGGAGAATATCCGCTGTTCGAGCCGTTTGCGCAAGACGTTCCGCCGGCGCGACGCCAGGAGCGTCCAATCGATAAGAGCCAGTTTCACTTCCTCGGGTGCGTTTTCGAGATATGCCGGGACATGCAGGGTGAGACCGCCGGTAGCGCGGTCCGTTTTTGCATACCATCCGCGCCGAAGGCGTCTCGTAATGATGACCGTGACGTTTTGAATGCCTTTTTGTGACAACAGCTCATCAAACGATGGCGTCCTAAAGAGATCGAGCTTGAGTTGGACGCATGGTTCGGAAATTGCGCTCATACCCATGACCGCTTTCCACTCGAAAGGATTGTTGACAGCACGGGCGAATACTTTTTGGCGATCCATTTGTTCGTGTCACGGGCGCCGACGGGTTTTTGGATCAAAGCGAGGTCGGTGTCGAGCATGTACAGGAACGGATACCATTCGCGTTGAAGCGGCGACTTCCATTCCCCGATAAGGTGGTGAAGCGCCTTGCGGTACCTCACGATGTTGGCCTTTGTCAATTTATCCGACCGGCCGGGTGAGTGCGGCGGCGCGAAGAACCGGGACACGGTGTGGAACGCAGGATCGACCTCTGACTTTCGTGCGGCAATCCGCCATCCTTGTTCCGGCGGAACGCCTCTGTTGAATGCGGCGAGGACCGCCAGCAGAAGCGAATCGGTATGGGGCATGCCTGTCGGGTTGAGCAGTACGCCGCTCGCAACGTCGAAAAGGCTGCGTGACCGTCCTGCGTAGGGGCCGGCGAACAGCCTGTGCGGGCAGTAGTCGTTCGCGTACAGGTTGTCCCAGACCACAATGTTGCCGTTAAACAACCGCAAAACACCGGCCAGTGCATTTTTGTCAAGCCTTTGCGAGATGACCGACTGGCCGGTCCACAGGACCTGGACCTCTTCGGGAATCGCCGCCGCAAGGTCATTGAGGTAGCCGCAGTTGTCAATGCCTTGAGGAGCGAATTGGTCGGTGTAGACGGTGGGGCAGAACCAAAGCCGAAGCTTCCGATGTTTTTTACGCAGGTCGGACAAGAGACAGGTCAGCAGCAGGCCGTGTGCCTGCCCGAGAGAAGAAAAATGCCCCCGGCGCTTATTGGGAAGCGTTTGGGGGATGTCGTCCATGAGAAGGCCGACCGATTGGCAACCGCAATCTGCGAATGCCGACAGTTTTTTCATGAGCGTGGAAAAATCAGAGCGGCTTGTATAATCAAACGAAAGTCCGGGCGCAATGCACGGTATCAGACGGATGTTCCGCAGCGCAGCGTGTTTGTTGAACTTGCGGAATTCACCGATCCAGCTTGACGGGTAGGGAGTTCTCCAAAAAGCCCGGTGAAACGGGTCCTCCTTGGGCGCGTACACGTAGGTGTTGAGGGAAAGCGAAGCCAGGCAATCGCACAGGAAACGCCGCTCGTCCCACGAAAGCATTCTCCCGTAAAAGCCTTCTATGTAACCGGAAAAGCGGTCCATGTGGCTAGAACGCGAACGAAATGCCGAAGCCGACAAGCCCAAGCAGGCCGAGTGTGTATGAAATGATAGAGCCGGTACCCCAGCCGTTGAGATCGGCATTGAATTCATTCCATTTTGGTGTCGGATCTGGCCCGTATTTTTGATAAAAATCAGATTGAGAAAGACTGAGTTCCTTCTTGGCGCTGCTCCATGGAATAAGCATGACTGAACCTGCAGCAACCCCAACCACGCCGACGCACAGAGATGTGTAGCGGAAGACAAGCGTGGCGTGCCCAGGTTTTCCCGTCTTTTTTGGCGCCGTGGCGCCGTTCTCACCCGAAACAGACGCTGAAGGCTTTTCCACGTCGGCGGCGGTACCGGTATAGGTAAAGGGAATGTTGTCCTGTACGTACTGGATTTTTTCGTTAATGGTGAAATGAAACTGTCCGTTCTGGCGGAATACGCCGTTCTGCACCGACACGTTGGTGGTCTGCGATTTGACGCCGTATACCGAATAACGGAGGTTGAAGTTTTCGAGCAGGGCGCCGGCCGATTCCTTTGCGACAAGGATGCCGTTCCAGTCGAACGGGTTGGGAAGCTGGTCGCTTTTCGGGTTAAAGTCGCCGTCGTTCACCGAAGTGAACACCACCGGCCGCTTTGCCGTGCCCGCCACGTGGAGCTGGCCGGCAACGTTGAGGCCCGTAAACCCCTTGAACAGGAAGACGCAGCCTTCCTTGAGGACAAGCTTTTTCCCCGCGGGCACCACCACGTCCTGGTCCACGATGTAGGGGTTGCCGCTGGAGTCGAGCGCGGCGGCCTTGATGTCGCCTGACAGATGGGTTTCGGCGAACGCCGGGGCGACGCACGCCGCGGCGAAGATTGACAGAAGAACAATTCTTCTCATGAAGCCCCCCGACAAATGATCTTATGGTATGGCACGGACCGCTTGCGCATCCCTAAAATACATTTTCGTGGGGTAAAACCAAAGAGAGAGATGAGCATGTGCATAAAGATAAAGAATATTCAAGGGGGGAGGTTTCCCCCTCGCTCCAGCCACCACGGCCTTCGGCCGCGGCGTCTTTCGCTGCCCCCTCCGGGGTGGCCGCCTTGACAAAGCAGTTGCAAGACCATGCATTGTTGTGGCGGCACCCACGGAGAGTTGTTGAATAGTTGAATAGTTTAGAATTCAAAGTAGAAGCCTGGGCTAATTTTATTAATTGGCGGGAGAATAGCGCTTGACGGAATAGAGTTCCTCTACCGCGCGTTAGGGGCGACTGGAGGTCCCGCCAAAGCGGGATGCCGTCCGGACCCGGCCCTGTGGGCCATAGGGCCGTGGCGGCCCGAGGCCTAAGGCCGAGACCGGAAGGAGAACCGACCCGAGCCTGAGCTCAGGCTCGGGGAACGCCCACCTTTTTATTATTATCTTACAAGGCCCCTTGTTTTATGCTTTTCAAATATCGTGGCGGCCAGGTTCTCCACCGCCTCGAAATCCGCTAGCCTCGGCATTCCCTTGCACATGACCGGAGAAAGCACCTCAACCTTGAGGTTGGGGAGGGCGGCAACAATCTGCTCCGCGGCCTTTCCCGCCCATCCGTATGAACCGACCACCGAGGCGAACAGCGCCTTGGGGCGCAGGGCATTAGCAAGCGTTGCAGCATACAGAACGGCAGGGTGCGGCCCAACATGCACCGTGGGCGTTCCCGCCACAATGGTCGCCGCATCGACAAGCGCAATGGCGAGTTTCCCGAGGTCGGTGGCGGCAAGATCGAACTGGAACACGGTGATTCCCTTTTGCGCAAGCGACCCGACAAGCCGCTCCACCAGCAGTCTGGTGCTGCCGTGCATTGACACGTAGGGAATAACAACCTGGTTCTTGGGATCGTCGGCAATCCAGTCCTTGTAGGCGTCCATGATGAACGCCGGCTTGTCGTATGCGGGTCCGTGGCTCGGCGCGATGATGTCGATGGACAGGCCCTTGAGTTTTTCCAGATTGCTGCGGATGGTATGGCGAAACGGCATCATGATTTCCGCGTAGTACCGCTTTGCCGCCTCGTACACCCGGCTTTCGTCGTGTGCGTACATGTCGGTGGTTGCGAGATGCGAACCGAAGAAGTCGCACGTGAAAAGGATTTTCTCCTCGGCAAGATAGGTAACCATGGTCTCGGGCCAATGAACCCACGGCGTATGGACAAACCGGAGCGTGCGGTTGCCCAGCGAGACCGTCTCGCCGTCGCCGACGGCCGTGATTCTGCTTTCGTCGACATGCAGGTGGTCCACAATCAGGCCCTTGCCTTTGGGCGAGGCAAGGAGTTTCGCCCCGGGGTACTTTGCCAGCACGTGGGGAATTGAGCCTGCATGGTCCTGCTCCGCGTGGTGGGCCACCAGGTAGTCGAGCCTCTCCAGGCCGGCAAGCTGGTCCATAAGGGTGTCGGATTTCGCCGGGTCGACGGTGTCGATGAGCGCGGTCTTTTCGCTGCCCTTTACAAGATAGGAATTGTAGCTCGTGCCGTCGGGAAGAGGAATCAATGAATCGAACAGCCTTCGGTCCCAATCAATGGCGCCGCCGAAATACACGTTTTCTTTTAATGTTCTCATTTTCATATTCAACAATCTCCTTCGGTTGTTTGTTTGTGGATAAAAATATACCTTGTGAACAAAACAAGAATCTTGGCAAAAAGTTTCATATGGGGGAAGTATCCCCCTGCCTGCGGCCCTGCGGTCCTCCGTCACCCCCTCCTGGGTGGCCGCCTTGACAAGGTGGTTGCAAGACCATACATTGCTATGGCGGCACCCACGAGCGATATAGGAAGATGTATTTTTGCATGATTCCCGAATCGACAGATCCCCCATATTGAACTATGAAACCACCCAGTCTGGTTGTCGCAGACGCAAAGGGTAATGTCGTTGACGTACCCGGATTGTCAATGACGGTCTCCTCCCTGCACGGGCCCGTGGTGCCGGACCACGAAAGCCTCATTCCTCTCCCAAAATCAAGCCTGCTTTTTACTCTGCCGTCGCGCGTTGCCATGGGGTTTGATTTTCAAAAAGGAATGTTTGTTAACGTTCCGTTCATTGCGGGTAAACAGGTCTTTGCTGCAGCCGCGTTCATGCCGCCCGGCTACATCTGCACCGCACATGCCGCATACCGTGAGACTCATGGTGCGCCGAGGCTGCCGCTCTATTGCTATGCCGCAGTGGGGTGGTGCGACGGAAGATTCTACGTTGCCGGCCGTAGGGTGGATCGACAGTTGCGGCATGACATTCCCGACAAAAAGCTCCCGGTAATTGATGAAAAAGCACAGAAATTCCTCAGGCGGTTTCCCAATAACCGTCTCGTTGACCATCTTGTAAACAATTGCGTCTTCAAGTACCGCTGCCCCAATGCCTGCAACCTCGTGCTTGGCAGATGGGAATGCCCCGTGCCGGTGAGCCGGCGGTGCAATGCCTTCTGCGTCGGCTGCATATCATACCAGCCCAGAAGCTCGTGTGTAGTCTCGACCCAGCACAGGCTAGATTTTGCGCCCACGGCCGCCGACATCGTTGAGTATGTTGTTCCTCACCTTGCGCATGCGTCAAATCCCATTGCAAGTTTTGGACAGGGATGCGAAGGCGAACCTCTGCTCGCCGCGGAC
>DATFYJ010000492.1:0-6747 GCA_035315105.1 Chitinivibrionales bacterium | reverse complement strand
CGGTAGGCCATACATGTAGGCGTACGGCGGCAGCGTGTGATGGAACCCCGTGTCGAACACGGCAACATGGGGCACGTGCGGGAACAGCTTCATGGCCTCGCGGATGCCGATCAGGTTGACAGGGTTGTGCAGCGGCGCTATCGACGAAGCCTCTTCGATGGCGGCGATCACGTCGCTCGTTATCACCACGGGCGTGTTGAGTTTGTCGCCGCCGTGCACCACGCGGTGGCCCACAGCCGTGACGTCGGCAGGACCGTCCATGGCACCGACTGCCTTTGACGAAAGCGCATTTACCATTGCGAGGAACGCCTCGCGGTGGCCGCCGCCTGCGGGCGGCGCGGGAGCGTCCTTTTCCTCGCTGCCCACTCGGCAGGTGTGCTTCACGCCGGGCGTGCCGAGACGCTCCACCGAGCCGCGCACCACGCGCGATTCGTTTGCCGTGTCGAAGAGCGAATACTTGAGCGACGACGAGCCGCAATTGACAACAAGGAATTTGGACGGCGCGTCGGTGGTGAGCCGGAGGCCGTAGGGGTCGTCGCTTTTCTGGACGGCCTCGGCCGCGAGGTTGCTCAGGGCCGCCCACTCCGTGCTGCGGGTGGTCATGGTCCGCGACAGGTACCGTATGGCCGACGGCTGGGTGACAAGCATGGTGGAGAACAGCTGCTGCGGAACAAGGAGTGCCTCGCACCGCCTTATGCCGATGATATTCGCGATGGTCTGGTTCCCGGTCATCAGGGAAATTTCGCCGAAGATGCTGCCCGGTTCAAGAAGGTTGAGCCGCACCTTGCGTCCGGTGTTGTCGGTCACCGCGGCCTCGGCCTGGCCCGAAAGCAGCACGCCCAGAAACCGGCCTTCCTCCCCGAACTTAATGACCGCCTCGTTGCTCTCGAACGTTGTCAGACGCGAACCGTCGATAAGTTCCTTCAGCCTGTCTTCCGGAAAGTCCTTGAACAGCTCGACTTTTTCCCGAAGAAAGGTGAACAAAGATTTTGAATCCATGGGCATTCCTTGGATTTGGTGCAGGGTACATGGAAAAGATGGACGTGAGTCTGCAATAGCCTTCAATTATACGTTTGGCGTGGGGTTAGGACAAGGGGTAATAATGTCCATCCTTGGTAGAATAACTTGAAAATCAATACAAAGAGTTGGGCGTTCCCCCATGCAGAGCCGCACAGCAGTGTGGCTCTGCATGGGGTCGGTCTCCCTTCGTGCTCGGCTATTCGCCTCGTTGCCGCCTGTCCCAACCGCCTTCGGCTAGGGATCAGGCGGCAATGCGCTCTGGCGCACCCTGCGGTCCACCTAACGCGCCGCAGAGGTAATCTCTTCAGTCAAGCTGTGTTCTTGCGCCAGCTGAGGGTCAAAATCAACGAGGTCGCTTCTGCTGTCAATTATCAACCATTCGGGAGATTGCTTCGCTACGCTCGCAATGACACCTTGAGGTATTTATTCAGCTGTCAACTGCCAACCGTCACCTTTCAACTATTCTTTGTGGGTGCCGCCACAACAATGCATGGTCTCGCACCTGCTTTGTCAATGCGGCTACCCAGGAGGGGGTAGCGCAGGACGCCGGAGGCGGCCGGAGCGAGGGGGATCCCTCCCCCACCAAGAGCATATATTATTTATCAAATAACCCAATTTGCTTGCCCCCCATTCATCAACCTATTTTGTGAAGCAGCGTTTCACAAAGAATCTTCCCTGCACGAAAGGCCGATCATGCGAATCACGCTGCTTCTCGCACCGTTCCTTTTTCTGGCGGCCGCGGCACTTCCCCTATCCGCCGGCGACGAATTCGTCACCCTTTCGGACGGCCGCACGCTCGTACTCCACGACGATTACACGTGGGACATCAAAGGCGGCAAATCAACCGCGCTGCCGGGCGAAACCACCGTGAACGTGTACGGCGACAAGAACATCGTGCTTCACGAAGACAGGACATGGGACTTTGCGGACACTGCGGGGAACGCGCTGTCGCGCAGGACCGAGACGCTCAAGTCCGTTTCCGCGACCGCCACTGCGGGCCGCGAAACGCTCGACGAAGCGCGCGAGGCGGCGCGGGGGGCAGCCGTAAAAAAGATCGTGCAGCAACTGCGGCCCCGGACCGACACCCTCACGGTCTCCGAGGAATCCCTGGCCCGGTGCATAGGGCTTGCGGCATCGTTCGTAACCGTAAAGCAGGGCCGTCTTCACGGCAAGGGCTGGACCGTGAGCCTCAAGGCGGCATTGACAAAAGACCAGATCAGCGGGGTGCTGTCGTGCGCGGCTCAGGGGGTCGCGCCGTGACCGACGCTGCCGGTCTTTTTCGGGCGGCCGGGCGGGTCCTTTTGTCAAACATTGCCGCAACTATTTTCTTGCCCGGCGATTATCACAGAGCTATATTCTCTTACTGTTAAAACCGCGCAACCGCCGTATCCATCCGAAGGGAGTCCTTATCATGGCGAGAATTTCCAAGCAGCAGCTTATCAAACTGCAGGCAAAGTACAAGACGGACGACGCGATAGGCAACCTGTTCGGCATCACGCGGCAAGCCGTCCACCAGATACGCAACAAATACGGAATCGGCCCTCTCGCGGAGAAGCACGCCGACCGCAACGCTGAGATAGCCAAGGCATACAAGTCCGGAACGCCGGGGACCAAACTGGCCAGAAAATTCAAGATGTCGGTGTCGCAGGTGTACCGCATCATCCGCGGCGGGACGCAGCGCAAACGCAGGAAGTAGAAAGCCTGCTTTCCCCTTTACGGAAGAACATTTCACCCTTTTGTCTTTTCAGCCAAGAGGGTTTTTCTTTTCCGCCTTCTGTTCGTAGTACAAGCCTCAAAACCCGAGGTGGGCCATGAAACAGGCGTCCTGCTGTGTAGCGTTCGGAATTATCGCCCTGTTGTGCCAGACGGTGCTGTGCGATCACAAAGGAGGAGCCGTGGGTACTATTACGGTGTCAAGTTCCGCATTCGGTTCCATGAAAGCAATCCCAGCCAAGTACACCTGCGATGGGGAGAACGTCTCTCCTCCTCTGCACTGGACCGGCGTTCCCAAAACCACGAAAAGCATCGTGCTGATCTGCGACGATCCCGACGCGCCCATGGGCACCTGGGTGCACTGGGTATGCTACGACATTCCCGCCTCGGTGGATTCCCTCGCGGAAGGCGTTTTGCCGTCCAAGGGCCTTGCGTGCGGCGGAAAGCAGGGTACCACCGATTTCCACAAAATAGCCTACGGCGGCCCCTGCCCACCGGGCGGCACCCACCGCTACTTCTTCAAAGTCTATGCCCTTGACGTCATGCTCACGGCGCCGGCCGGAACAACCAAGCGCGACATCGAGAGGGCCATGAAGGGACATGTGCTGGATTCGGGCGAGCTTGTGGGGACGTATACGAGGAAATGATACCGGCAGAATTGTATTTGTCAATAAAGAAGAGTCCTCATGTGGGGGAAGTGTCCCCCTCGCTCCAGCCCGGCACGCGACATTAGAAAATGCTTGACGCTTGACATTCGCGCGCCGGTCTTGCGCTACCCCCTCCTGGGTGCACCCCGAGTGGAAGCAGTTGCAGAACCAAACTCTTGTGTGGGGGCACCCGAGAAGAGTAGTTGAAAAGAATAAAAACTCAGTGGTCTTCTTTGTGAAGATTCAGATGGCGTGATACGGAAGTTGACTGAATAGATTTCCTCTGCCGCGCGCCAGGCCGGACTGGAGGGTGCGCCGGAGCGCATTGCCGCCTGATCCCTAGCCGAAGGCGGTTGGGACAGGCGGCAACGAGGCCGAAAGGCCGAGCCTGGAAGGAAGGCCGCCGCCGAAGGCGGGGCGCCCAAGTCTTTCTTGCTTCTATCCTGCCTGAGTTTTGCAAGGGCGAGGGGAACGCCCAACTCCATTTCTTTTCGTTGGAAGCAGCGGGGCGCCCAATTCTTTTATTTGGTAACTAAACCACTTCCCATGCATTTTCGGAAAAATCGTAAAACCAACCATCCTGGATGGCACCCTAACCAGCCTTGCTGAACTCAAATATCACTCCAAATATTATCATATAGTACCAATTATCTGCTTAATAATTAGTAATTTAATAGCATACAACATCTTGCAATTACAATAGATATGTCATGTTAATAGGATCATTAATATGTAGTCTAAAAAATAGTTGACTTTTATCAATATTTCCGTTATCTTATAAGGCATGAAAGCCATCTTCGAATACACCGACTTCCGCCAGTATCTGGCGGATTTCTATGCTTTTCAAAAGCGGACAACTCCGGGTTTTTCTCACCGGCTCTTCCTCCAGAAGGCCGGCATGTCCGGACCGAACTTTCTTAAAAATGTCATTGACGGAAAAAAGAACCTTTCCGCCGACTCAATAAAGAAATTTGCAAAAGCGTGCGGGCTGTCTATAAAGGAAACCGAATATTTTTCGAATCTGGTCCGATACAATCAGGCCCGCACGTTACAGGAAAAGCAGAATTACTTTATGCTGCTGTCCGGATTCTCCCATCGTTCGGAAATACAAAAGATACGCACTGACCAGTTCGACTATCTTTCCCGCTGGTATAACCTCGCCATCCGCGAATACATCCATTCCCATAAATTCCACGATGACTACCGGGGACTTGTCAAGGCAATCATTCCCAAAATCACGGCTCGTCAGGTAAAAAAATCCATAGGGCTGCTTATTGACCTCGGGCTCATCAGACCGGGACAGGATGGATTCTACCAGGTGAGCGACCGGATCATCTCCACAGGATCCGATATCAACAGTATCGCCGCGCGCAACCTGCATAAGTCGATGATGGAAATAAGCTGCCGCGTAACGGATTCGACCCCGGCCGAAGAACAATATCTCAGGACCATTATGGGCAGTTTTTCGGATGAGGCATTCGGCCGGATAAAACTCGAACTTGACAACACGCGCAAACGGATACTCGATATCATTTCGCAGGACACGGGAACGTCCAGGAAAGTGCATTCGATTGGCATACAGCTGCTCCCTCTGGAACAGACACCAAGAAAGAGAGGCAGGCCATCGTGAAAAGGATTCTTTTCCTTATTGTGCCGTGTCTCGCGGCAGGATTGTTCTCCTGCGGCACGAGCCCGGTTGCTTCAACCGGCGGTTCGGCCACCGATGTGGGATATGTACGGGGAAACATCTACCGTTTGGACAATTCTCCCGCATCCAACACTCTTGTTTTGCTCGTTCCCGCCCAACACAGTCCTGTTGCTCCGCAATCCCGCGACACAGTATTTGCCGATACCACCGATGCCACAGGCGGATACGAATTCAAGGTAGATTCCCCCGGTCTTTACAATATAGAAGCAGTTCAGCTCACCGAACGGACACGTTTGTTCCTTGCCGGCCTTGATGTCAGGAAAAACGACACCACGCCGGCAACGGCCGGTTTTCTCAAGGCTGCTGGGACCGTCACGGTGGTCATTGCAGACAGTTTGCGGCCCGCGTCTGGATTCGTCTATATGACCGGCACCACCTTTTCCGCCGCTTTTTCCGGAACCGGCCCGGCAATCACCATGGATTCCATTCCTGCGGGATTATTCTCCACAATCCTGTTCGGCGCTGCAGCACGGCCGGAATCATCATCGGTTGCGGCGCGAAACGTATCGGTTGCTCCGAATGATACCGTCCGGGCCGCCAATTTCCGGGTGCTCTATGTCGCCAAGGATACGTCACTTGTCAAAAGGGACACCCTTTTCATGCAGCGGCTGGAATCCAGGGGGATTGCAATGGTGATCAGAGCGGACGCATTGCTCTCCGGTGCAGATACCGCGAACATCAACGCTATTTTCTTCGCATCAACCATCAGCGGTACGTCAACCTCCCTTCTGCGCGTTTGGAAAAAGCCTGTTATCGCCTGTGAAACGGTCCTATTCAATGCCATGGACCTCTGCGGTCCGCAAACCGGCGTTGATTTTGGTAACATCACGGACAGTATAGACAACATCTCCATCATAGCGCCCTCGCATCCGTTGGCGGCCGGCTTTACCGGGACAGTGACGGTTGTAAACCAGAACATAGCTTTGCCGTGGTGTACACCCGCCGCATCCGCGACAGTCGTTTCAACCATCCCGAACCAGCCGACCCAGGCCACCATATTCTGTTATGAATCCGGAGCGCCTCTTTATGATGCTGCTCCTGCTCCGGCGCGCAGGGTGGGCATGCTGCTCAAAATGGCAGTCGCCCTAAACTTGAATGAGAACGGCTGGAAGCTTTTTGACGCGGCCGTCAACTGGTGTATGGGGCTATGATGAAATTCGTTCTCTCATGTCATTGCGGGGCTGACGTTATGAGTTATACGTTAGAGAGCGGCATTTTCACTCTGCTATTTGCGCAAAGGCAACAGGGTGTTTTGTACGGACCGCGGCCGAATCCTCTTCCCCCTCTCAAGGCCGCGGTCCGTTTTTTCTTAAAATCGAAAAACATCTTATTTAATGTAAAGGAGGAATCATGAGATCAATTCGTTTGTCCCGAATCCCGTTTCTTACCTTAGGAGTGCTCGGCATCGCTTTCTGCGTCAACGCCTATTCACCGCAATACAAGTTTTCCATAACGGGAAACCAAATCTACATCAACAATGTCGCGTTCAAATCCTTGGGTCTTCGCTTGTCCAATGCCCTGGTGTCGGATGCAAAGACCGATTCGTTGATCATGTACCTTGATACGTTCAAATCTTACGGAATCAACTCCTTTAGTGTTTATTGGATGGGCAGCCGATTCGGCGACATCATCGGGTTCCTGCCTGATGCCAGCCTTAAC
>DATFYJ010000491.1:0-4594 GCA_035315105.1 Chitinivibrionales bacterium | reverse complement strand
ACACGCTCGTGCAAATTCCGAGCTCAGTGAAATACGGATTGGTGTATGCTGTTATACGGGACGCCTACCAGAACTACATCGGCACCTCCCAGAACACCGCGTGGCTGAGTCTCGACACCGCGGTGGTGACCGTGGCCGACGGCCAGAAGAGCCAGGGCGAGGGCGTGATCACGCGGGCGGTGTCACCGCCCCGAGACCGCGCGAAGGTGGTCGCCACGAGCCTGGACTATCCGGGGCTCACCGACACCACGACGGCCCTTGTTCTGCAGTACTACTACATCGCGTTGCGCATCGTGACGGGCGCCGGTCCCACGCACATCGCAAGCCTCACCATGAATACGAACCAGGACACCACGCTTGAAGTGCAGGGCCAGCGGTCCACCGATTCGGTGTGGGAATTGGTGTCGGCGCAATGGGAAAGCTCGCCCGGCCTGAGCATCGTGCCGGCGGCGCCCGCGAGCGCCCAGATCTGGACATTCTCTCCCGACAAGCCCGGCACGGGCTTTATACGGGTTACGCTCGGCAACGACACGGTGACCACAAAACCCGATTTCGTGACTGTCAATTTCACGGTCGGGCCGCCCGTCACCATGGAGCTTTCGATTCTCACGCCGCCCCAGCAGCGCATCGCCGGCGACACCATGACGGCCGTGGTGCGGATTAGTAACAAGGACGGACTCGTGCCTGGATCGTACTGCGACAGCGTGACGTACCAGAATGCCCTGGGTACGGGCGGCAGCGGACGGCCGTCTCCCATTGTGATCGGCGACACCGCGGTGACCATGGGCACGCCGCTCAAGGAGTGTTTCCAGAACGGCGTTGACACGGTGAAATTCGTCCTGTATTACGCCCCGCCGGCCGACAAGGACAGTATGGAGAGGGTGATGGCTGCCATGGGGAGCGTGAACGCTTCGTCGGAACCCTTCACCATGTACCCGGGCGCGCTCAGCAGCATTGCGCTGCAGGACCTGAGCGGGAAAAACCTCGATTCGATCCATCTGGATTATCCCAGCGGCTCGGAACTCATTATCGCCATAGGATACGACAGGTACGGCAACAAACGCGGTGAAGAGGCCGGCAACTGGACAACCACCGGAACGCTGCATGCCATAGGGAACGCAACCAATGTTTCCCGCGTCTACTACAATGCGGGCACCGTAAAGTACGATGAGAACGGGTTTATCGTCGCGTCCGACACGTCCGGAGGGAAAACGGTTTCCGACAGCGTTTATATTTCCATAACCGGTCCTGCCGCGAAGTTGACAAGCGCGGTGACGGAGGATGTCAACGGCGACGGGTACCTCGACCACATCGTGCTGCATTTCGACAAGCCCGTCACCTGGCCCGATTCGGGCTCCTACAGCATCACGTTCTCCGGAACGTACCAGGACCCGGTGACCGGGCAGAAAGTCACGTATTCCCTTACCGTCGACAGCGTGACCTCGCAAAACGGCACGAGGACCGACTCGGTGTTCGTGCTCAATCTTGACGAACCGAAAAGCACCGACCCGATGTACAAGTATCCGCAGACCGGATGGACGCCCACGATCACCATTACGGGCCTCAGCGGCGCTTCGTCGGTTGTCAATACACAGGCGACGGACGGCGCAGGGCCGGTGATCTGGATGGTGACCAAAACAATAGGGTCGATCGGTTCCCGGACGCAGGACAAGGTGACCGTGACGTTCTCCGAGCCGATCGGCACCAACGGGAACAGCTTCAACACGGCGCTCGCGCCCGGGAGCCTGATCCGCGTGTGGACGGATTCGACCCTCGCCAACGGGACCGACACGCTCATCGAAGTCACGGGCATGCTCGTCGGCATCAATGATTTCTTTCAGATTGATTCCGGCGTTTCCGTCGAATTCTATATGACAAACGGGAATGATCTCACTGCGAAGAATTACCTGAGCCTTGCCTCGGATTCTACCGGCAAGAGTCTGTCGGACCGGACGCAAAGCGGCAACGCCAACGCGCCAGCGGCAAACAACCGGCTGGTGCAGGTGATGGTCGCGAGCATGCGCGCTCAGCAGATCATTGCGGCCCCGAACCCGACCACGCCCACGTTCAACCGTGAAAACCCGGGTGTGCTCCACCTGGCATACCAGCCAAACGCGAGGAACTGGGTGAGGCAGGACGGATCGGGAGCGGTACTCACCTTCAAGATCGTGCCGGTGGCCAACCAGACGGTGACCGCCAAGCTCATCATCTTCGACGTCATCGGGAACGTGGTGGCGTCGGTCGACAGCTCGAAATCAACCACGGGAATAGTCCCGTCGAGCTGGGTGGCGTCGTCGTCGAGCACCTACGACTTCGACATCTACTGGAACTGCTCGAACGCCCGCGGCACGAAGTGCGCGGCCGGCGTGTACCGGACCATGCTGGTGCTGTGGTATGCCGACGCTTCGGGGAAGAAGACCGTGACGAAACTGATAGGCGCGGTAGGGATAGTGTCGAAGTAAGTGTGATTTGACGCATAAGAAAAGCATACAAGGGGGGAGGTTTCCCCCTCGCTCCGGCCTCCTCGGCCTTCGGCCTGCGGTGTCCTCCGCTACCCCCTCCTGGGTGGCCGCCTTGACAAAGTAGCTGCAAGACCATGCATTGCTGTGGCGGCACCCACGGAGAACCGTGGTAAAAAAGAGCTAAAGCGGAGAACTCCTTGAGTATTCCTGCTGGCGCAATAAATGTTGATTGACCGAAGAGATTTCTTCTGCCGCGCGTTAGGGGCGACTGGAGGTCGCGCCAAAGCGGGATGCCGCCCGGACCCGCCGCGCTGCGCGGCATAGGGCCGTGGCGGCCCGAGGCCGAAGGCCGAGACCGGAAGGAGAACCGACCCTTGCCTGAGCGCAAGCGAGGGCTAGGGGAACGCCCAAGTTCTTCTTCACTCTCCCAACTCTTTATTTCGGAATCATCCCCTTCATCATATCTTCCATTCCAGCGGGCATTTCAAATTTTTTGTATCCTTCCGGTATCTCGAAATCCGCGTCCGGCGGCGCGACTTCCTTGATGTTCTTTAGTTCCTGCGTCGACTCGACCTTGCCGTCCCTGCGCATTTCAGTCTTGATCGCGTACTTGAGCTTTTTCGAGACCCACTGAGTCGCCTCGCCGAGGGACTTGTCTTTGTACACAATGAGCGTTTTTTCGCACACATAGCCGTTCACGGTCTCGTCGCCGAGCTGCTTCGTCTCCGCGATGTCTTTACCTTTCTTTTCCATACCGGGTACGTCCTTTGTGGAGACGGTGCTCATTTCCATGTACTGCTTCTTGTCCAGAAGGGTCCAGGTGACGCCTTTGTCAAGGCGCATGATCACTACTGACGTTTTTCCCTTGTCGGTCGTCTTTTCGAGCCGGATTTTGTCGGCCTTTATTTCAAGCTTTTCGCTGCCGGTTTTTCCCTTTATGGTGGTGACCGCCTCGGCGGTAAACTGACCGAGCAGGGGTTTTTCCTGGGCCCAAGCCGATGTCATCATCACGCAAGCAAGAATCGCTGCACAAACGCTACGCATTTGAGTCTCCTTCTGTTGAACGTTAATGAAAATTGAAAAAGAATACAAATAAAGAATAGGCCTGACTGTAGATTGCTTCGTCGAAGACTCCTCGCAATGACACTTATTTCCGTCTGCTTTGAAAATGCAAATGTTCATTGCTGATGCGACAGCTCTCCTCGGGTGCCCCCACACGAGTGCTTGATTCTTGCAACTGACCTTTCTTGGGGTGCACCCAGGAGGGGGTAGCGGAGGACCGGTCGCGTATTCTCGGAATGATGGTTTGTAAATCAGCGCGACCGGGCCGCAGCGAGGGGGAGACTTCCCCCACAGGAATATATAATCTTATTCTATTTATTCCCCGTCATTTTTCTTCGTACACTCCACAATAACCTCATGGATCTGCGACCTTCTCACCTTTGCAATCACGAATTCCCAGCCGGAATACCTGACCACCGATTTCTTCTGCAGCGCTTTTCTCGTGTGCGACCGTATCCACGAATCAACTGTGGTCGGCTCGTCGGGAAAATCCGGGCACACCTTTTCGCGCAGCTCGCTCATGGGCGTGGCGCCGCCGGCCAGGAAACGGTTGTCGGGAATGGCGCGCACGAAGCGGGGCAAAATGTCGAACTCGTCCTGGATTTCGCCGAACACCTCCTCGATAATGTCTTCGAGGGTGACGAGGCCGGCCGTGCGGCCAGCGCCGTCGCGCACGATGGCGACATGGTGGTGGCCGAGTATCATCTTGTTGAGCACCACCAGCGCGGTGTCGGAGAAATTGACAAACAGCATTGGCCGCATGATGCCCTTGAGCGTGGGGTCCTTGGGGTTGATGTGCAGCGCGATAACGATGTCCTTGAAATTGACGTAGCCCATGATCCGGTCCGCGTCGCCGCCGTCGGCGATGGGGTAGCGCGTGTGGTAGTGGAGGTGCGCGGCGACAAGCGCGTCGGTGAGGGTCATGGTGTTTGAAAGGAGTTTCACCTGCTCGCGTTTCATCATCACCTCGGACACGGGCGTCTTGGACAGGCCGATGCTGCGCATCACGAGCCGGGCCTGCTCTTTACTTATAAGATTATTAAGCGCGGCAAACCGTGTGAGCACGTTGA
>DATFYJ010000490.1:0-5334 GCA_035315105.1 Chitinivibrionales bacterium | reverse complement strand
GTACGGCGCCGACGGCATCATGGTCCAGCGCACCGTGTATGTGATCGACAAGGCAGGAAGAATCGTTTTCGCACAGCGCGGCATGCCGGCCGATGCGGAGATCCTTGCGTCGATAAAGGCGGAGCTGGGAAAGTAGCCGTCCGCGCTTTGTGCGGGCATCTTTGGTCAAAAGACACGCGTAATTGTCTCAATTTATGATTATATTATATTAGGATTTGCAAGGAAATGAACGGGGCGGTCATTTCATTTTGATCAAAGAGGGGGAATCGAATGGTCAATGCATGCCGTTCTTCGAGGTGTTTTATGGCCGCCTTGGCCGGAGGGGTACTTTTCGTATCGCTTGCCAACGCGGTGATTCCTGCAGGATACAAAGGCAAGCCTTATCCTCCGGGCAGCGCGCCGCATGAGATTCCGGGGAGGATTAATTTTCACGAATACGACTATGTTTCACCGTCCCAAGGGAGCCCGAACGGGGTCACCTTTATCCAGGACGACCTGGCCGGTTCGGCGGCCGGAAGCACTGCCGGCGGCAGGGACGGCAGCATTCCAGGCATTCCCATAGACAGCTGCAATGCATGGCCGGCTATGTGGAAAACCAATCATCATACTGATGACGGAATTCCTGACACGTTTTACGCAGCGGGTGTCAAGTGGCCCAACGGAGTACGGTTTCCGGGTCCAGATACAACGGTAAACGATTGGTATATAGGCGCCAGTCATCCGGATGGCATGACAAAGTACACGATTCACATTCCCACGGCGGGAAAATATTGGATCAGCTCGATCTGGGCCTCGGCTTCGCCACCGGCTCAGTATCACCTCAGTTTCTATAACGGCGCCAGCACGGTGAGCACGCCGTCCGTCACATGCAACGGTATGACCGGAAGTTATCATGCATGGTATAGGTTCTCTGATTTTGCTTCCGTACAGCTCGATTCCGGCGTTCAGGTGATGCAATTTCAGAACGAATCGATGCACCTCAACCAGGACTTCATCTATATCGCCGCGGATTCCGGCCAGTTCCCCACCGGAATCGAGCAACCGATTTTAAAGGTCCCGGGCAGGGTGCAGTCCAATCTGTCAATAGTCAGGGGAATCGTAAGATTTACCGTCCCCGACGCGGGGAAGACGAAGATTTCGGTGTACGACTGCCTGGGCAGGGAAATAATGCCGGTGCTTGACCGGACTATTGCTGAAGGCAGCCATACTGTGGCGTTGAATGAAAACAACCTGAAGTGGGGCATTTACTTTGTGCGCATGGAGCATGCCGGCGTGAGCAGTGTGGCGAAATTCCAAATTACAAAGTAGTTGGGGACGTTCACACGATTGACCTGCTGAGTTCTCCAGATTAGGAAAGAAAAAAGGCCGGAAGAAATCCGGCCTTTTTTTTCTAACAAGTTCTTAAAATCGTGTTTACATTTTGCAGTTCAATAATCGCGAACGCAGCGGACATTTATTCCAAAACTATTTTGTCCATATAACTGCTCACAATACGTTTCCCCAACGTGATAAAACCATCCATTCCCAACGCCAGATGCCGTTGACGTCCACCAAAAGGCAGAAGAATTAGAAATAAACCCACCATTGTTAATTGCAGGTGTTGGGTTAGATCGAGTACCTGTCGGTATCGCAGTAAATCCCGAAGAATTTGTCGCCCCTGTATTCGGCGCCGGCCAATGCGCGGTTCCCTGCTCCCTCAGCGAGTCCGAGGTAGCCTGTACTTGGCCTCCATAATAATTAAAAAGTGCCATCCATTCCGGATCGGTTGGAACATGCCACCCAGTCGGCGCCAACTTACCCGAACTGGCGGCATACCAATTGTAAAGACCGCCGTATGCATTCTTATATGTGGCCGAATCGTTATTAAACCAACAGAACGCAGGCGTGCCCTGGAACACCCACAACCCACTGTCTTTTACTTGTGGTATCATGGTCCCGTCATTAAACCTTGTGGTCTTTAGATTTTGAACCATCCACACCTTGCCGTTAATGGTCGTCTCGGTATACACATTCCCATCCGCATCCCTGATTTCCCATTTTGCATATACCGTGATGTTTGTATTTACAACCGTGCTTGCGGTAAACGGTGTACCACCGCCGTTGACTGCCGTGTACCAACCGGCAAAAACATAGCTCGTTTTGGCTGGCGGTGCAGGAAGCGAGGCAATGGTTGTCGCAGGAGAAGTTACGCTCATAGTCGCCGGGTTGGACGGTGTCGTAGCACCTTGACCATCAAAAGTAACAACGTACGTATTCGGCGTCCACTTCGCATACAGCACCACATTGGTCGACCCCATCTGGAACGTGCTTCCAGTCGTGCGGTCAACACCGCTGCCATCCGCACTTGTATTCCAGCCGGCAAATGCATATCCGGTCTTCGCAAGCGACCCGGTATTATTCAACACCGTGACCACAATACCATTTGCGTATTTGTTCGTATCAACGGGAGCTGTCCCGCTGCTGTTCCCGTTGCCGTTGTATGTCACGGTGTAAACAGGTGTCCATTTTGCATAAAGGGTAATGGCCGAGGTTATCGGCGTCAGGAAGCTGAATTGCACTGTGAGTGCCTGATCCGAATACCATCCTGCAAAAACGAATCCGCTCCTGGTGGGTGCCGCAGGAGAGGTGGCGGTCGCATTATAGATGACGTTCTGGCTATCCACCGCGATGCCACCGTTGCTGTTGAATTTTACGGTAAGGACCGCAACAGTCCATTTCGCATAGAGCGTCACATTGGTAGGTTCCATGTTGAATGTCGCGCCGCTTGTAAATGAAAACCCGCTCCCGTCGGATTCGGAGTTCCATCCGGCAAACGTGTATCCGGTGCGGACGAGGTTGCCTGTGTTGGCCTTGACCGTTACAAGATCCAGCTGCTGATACGCGTTGGCGTCGGTCGGCACGGTTCCGCCGGTGCTGCCGTTGCCGTTGTAGGCGACCGTATACGTCGGGTTCTGCGTCCATACCGCATATAGCGTCACGTTCGCATTTCCCATGGTGAGAGTCGCCCCGCCCGCGTACGACGTTCCGCCGCCGTCGGAAGCCGTGTTCCAGCCCGCAAACGTGTAGCCGGCCCGGACAAGGCTTCCGGCGTTTCCCTTAACATTCACGACAGCGCCCTGCTGGTACGCGTTGGCGTCAGTTGGAGCGGTTCCCCCGGTGCTTCCATTTCCGGTATATACGACCGTGTAGGTGGGATTCTGCGTCCAGACCGCGTAGAGCGTCACGTTCGACGCGCCGATGTTGAACGTGGCAGCCCCGGCGTACGAAGTGCCGCTCCCGTCCGCTGCGGTGTTCCATCCGGCAAACGTGTACCCTGCCCTGGCGAGGTTGCCGGCATTACCCTGCACCGTTACGCTTGCACCCTGCTGGTAGGAATTCGCGTCAGCTGGAACGGTTCCGGCAGTGTTTCCATTTCCGTTATAGGTGACCGTATACGTCGGATTCTGCGTCCACACCGCATAGAGCGAAACATTTGCAGTGCCCATGGCGAAGGTCTCGCCGCCTGAGTAGGAAGTTCCCTTGCCGTCGGCCGTGGTGTTCCAACCGGCAAACGTGTACCCGGCACGTACGAGACTGCCGATGTTTGCCTTGACAGTTACGACTGATCCTTGTTGGTATGCAGTTGCGTCTGTCGGCACCACCCCTCCGGTGCTACCGTTTCCGTCATACGCCACTGCGTAGGTCGGAGCCGGTTTTGCCAAGATATTGATGGTTGCCGTGTCAGTGTAATGACGTCCCCCCCGAATCGCGGCGATAGCAGTGATCGTTTTGGTACCGCTGGTTGCGAACGTGTCGGCAATCCAGTTGGTATCCGCCCATGACGCCGATTTCCCGAAGGAGACCGTTTTCTCCGTGTCTCCGCTGGTGCCCGTAACAATCACCGTCACGGAGTCAACATACTGTGAAAGATACGCGCTGATTCCGATACGTACCGGTTTGTCAACGCTGTCCGATAATAAAATCGTGCTGCGCTGGTGCGCCGAATTCTCGAGCATGATCGACACGGTGGTGTTTGATGCGGTAAAAGGGCTTGTTGAGTTGGAGCAGGAAAGCAGAAAGGAAACAACTAGTGATGGGAGAATGAATAACCACGAAAAATTCCTACACATAAGACGGTTCTCCGTGAATAGATAGGTTGAATGATCGTTGTTGCAGGGAATGTTGGTATAAAAGAATATAATAAAGGGATTGAAAAAGAACATGTGACGGTGGTCACAAATGAATGAAGATTTATCAAATCGGGTGTATTGACGAACCGCCTTTGATCATTTTTTGCGGAAAAAAATCCGTAGCAATATGTGTTTCTCATTATATTATGTCCAGGGTAAGAGGGCTGATG
Source organism: Chitinivibrionales bacterium (assembly GCA_035315105.1). GTDB lineage: Bacteria > Fibrobacterota > Chitinivibrionia > Chitinivibrionales > FEN-1185 > FEN-1185. The sequence continues at coordinate 995 of DATFYJ010000490.1, read as the reverse complement.
TGATCGGGTAATTCGGAAGTACACATGTCACAGAGGGGGGCATAATGAAACGCGCAAGGAGTTCTTCAAAATTCCTGCTGGTTGCACTCGCGGCCGCAACAGTTATGGTTTCTCTTGCAAACGCGGAAATCCCGGCAGGGTATGCGGGGGTACCGTTTCCGAAGGGTAGCGCGCCCAGGGAACTCAATGGAAGGATCAATTTTAGCGAGTATGATTTGGGCGCAAAAAATGTTACCTGGTATGCAGATGATGCATGGGGGCATGCACCTTATCGCGAAAAATACGGTGATTCGACAGGACCTGCTTTTTTCTGCACCAATGATAATTCTTCCGACCGTGATACCTTTTACGCAGCCAGCGTAGTTTTCCCGAACGGCGTGCGTTATCCTGACCCGGTCGACACCTCAGTACAGGATTGTTATATCGGCGCCAGCCATTCGAACAGTTGGACCAAATGGACCGTCCATGTCTCCAAAGCCGGGAAATATTGGATTAGTTCCATATGGTCGGCAATGGAAGAACCGGCCCATTATCGCGTGATGTTTTTGAATGGGAAAGACACTGTCAGCACACCATTAGATTCGTTTAAGCAGGAAGCAAGCTATCATGCCTGGAGAAAGTACAGCGACTTTGCTTCCGTACAACTGGATACCGGCGTGCAGGTGTTGTTTTTCCAGAACGGTTCGAACCATCTCAACCAGGACTTCCTTTATTTCGCGGCCGATTCGGGCCAATTCCCGACTGGCATTTCCCAGCCTGCCTCAAAAGTAACACGCGCAGGAACATTCGATTTGTCAATTAACCGGGAAACGGTCCGTTTCACACTTCCCGACGCGGGCAAAACGAAAATTGCCGTCTTCGACTGCCTGGGAAGAGAGATTGTGCCCGTGCTCAACAAAACCCTTTCGGCCGGCAGCCACAGTGCGCACCTCAACACGGCAAGCCTCAGGAAAGGCATTTACTTTGTGCGCTTGGAACACAACAATGTCGCCAAC
>DATFYJ010000489.1:0-2224 GCA_035315105.1 Chitinivibrionales bacterium | reverse complement strand
CAAGCGCGCGATCGCTGGCGGGTTCGAGCGCGTGTACGAGTTCGCGCGCTGCTTCCGCAACGAAGGCCTCGACGCGTCGCACCTTCCCGACTTCACGCTCCTCGAGTATTACTGCGCCTACTGGAACTACGAAGACAACATGAATTTCACCGAGCAGCTCATCAAGCACCTGCTCACGGAGGTGTGCGGCGGCCTTTCCATCACCTACGAAGGCACGCAGATCTCGTTTGACGGCGCATGGCCCCGAATTTCCTTCCGCGACCTGATCCTCAAGGACTGCGGCATCGACATCAACCTGTGTGCGACAAAAGAGGAGCTGCTCGCGCAGATCAAGGCCAGGGGCATCACCTTTGAGGGCGACGTCGACGTCGCCCATGCGGGCCGCGGCAACCTGGTCGACCTGCTGTACAAGAAGGTGTCGCGTCCCGCGCTTGTCAACCCTGTGTTCGTGATCCATCACCCGCTCGACCTGTCGCCGCTCGCGCGCAAGAACGACGCAAACCCTGCCGTGGTGGACCGGTTCCAGCTCGTGGTGAACGGCTGGGAAATCGTCAACGCGTATTCCGAGCTCGTTGACCCCATCGACCAGGCGCAGCGCTTCGAGGAGCAGGCCGTGGCTCGCGCGCACGGCGACCTGGAGGCCATGGAGGTGGACAACGACTTTCTGCTGTGCATGGAATACGGCATGCCGCCCATCTCCGGCTGGGGCATGGGCGTGGACCGGGTGGTGGCGCTCTTGACAAACGCGCCTAACCTGCGCGACGTGATCCTGTTCCCGCTCATGAGGCCGGAGTAGCAATGGCCCGCCCCTTCGAACTGTTCGTGGCCATGCGGTACCTGCGCGGCAGGCGCAGGATGGGGTTCATTTCCTTTATCACCTGGACGTCGGCGGCGGGCGTGTTTCTCGGCTCCCTCGTGCTCGTGGTGGCGCTCTCCATTGCCAACGGGTTCGAGAAGGAGGTGCGCGACAGGATCGTGGGCATCACGGCGCACGCCAAGATCCTCCAGTATTACGGCAGGCCGGTTGCGAACTACGATTCTTTGCGGTTGCGCATTCTCAAGTGTCCGGGCGTGGTCGCGGCCACGCCTTATATTATGGAAAAGGGCGGCATTGAATACGAGTCGACGAAGGAAGGCGTGATGATCACGGGCGCAATTGCAGCGACCGAGACCACGGTCACCGAGGTGGGCCGCAAGATAACGTTCGGGAAATTCGCGCTTGATTCCGCTTTTTCAAGCAGGAACCGGAAGCTTCCCGGCATCGTGCTCGGCATCGGCATGGCCGACAAGATGGGCGTGCGGCCCGGCGCCGAGGTGATCGTGGGCGGGCTCACGGCCGAGGCGGCAAACGGCGAAATCACGTCCATCCCCATGGCGCGGTTCGTGGTGCGCGGCATCTTCGAGACCGGCATGTACGAATACGACCTCAACCTCGTCTACATTTCCATCCAGGCGTGCCAGAGCCTGTTCTCCATGAACGGCGTGGAGGGGATCGCGATACGGACGAACGACATGTTCCGGGCCGACGCGATTGCGCATAATGTCAAGGACTCGCTCGGCGGTTACCCGTACCGGAGCATCGACTGGAAATCGCAGAACAAGTCGCTGTTCGACTGGATGCGGCTCGAGCGGTACGTGATCTTCCTCGTGATCTCGCTCATCATCCTCGTGGCGGGGTTCAACATCGTGTCGTCGCTCGTGATGATGATCATCGAGAAGCGGCGCGAGATCGGCATCCTCATGGGCATGGGCGCCACGAGCGGCGGCATCATGCGGATATTCATGTTCAACGGCGTGGTGATCGGCGTGCTCGGCTCAACGCTCGGCGTGGCGCTCGGCGCGCTGCTGTGCCTGCTGCAGCTGCGCTTCCGGTTCATTCCCCTGCCGGGCGACATCTATTTCATCGACAAGTTGCCGGTGCTTATCCAGTGGAGCGACATCATCGCCATTTACATTGCGGCAAACGTCATCTGTTTCCTGGCAACCCTGTACCCGGCGTGGAGCGCCTCGCGCGTGCCCCCCGCCGACAGCATCCGGATAGAGTAGGGGACGCCCGTGAGCATGGTCGCGGTTTCCGGTTTGACAAGAACGTTCGTTGACGACGCGGGCACGCTCGACGTGATCCGCGACGCGTCCTTTGCAATAGAGAAAGGCGAGATGGTTTCGCTCGTGGGCGCGTCGGGCGCGGGCAAGACCACGCTTCTGCAGATTCTGGGCGGGCTGG
>DATFYJ010000488.1:0-3038 GCA_035315105.1 Chitinivibrionales bacterium | reverse complement strand
TCAAGACGACATTTGAGCAGGACGTTTTTTTTGCGAGGAACAATCATGCATGATCTGATCATCATCGGCGGCGGGCCGGCCGGTTATGTCGCGGCCGAGCATGCGGGCAAGTCGGGTCTGTCCACGCTTCTCATGGAAAAGGGCAGCCTGGGCGGCGTGTGCCTCAACGAGGGCTGCATCCCGTCAAAGACGCTGTTGCATTGCGTAAAGCTCTTTTCCGCGGCGAAATCGTCGGCGCAGTTCGGCGTGACCGCGGGAACCGTTTCATTCGATCTTGGCCCCGTCATGGCGCGCAAGCAAAAGACCGTCGAAACCATGCGCAACGGCATCGCGTCGACGCTCAAGAAACACAAGGTGGAAATCTGCGCGGGCAGCGCCGTCATTCTGGGGAAATCCGGCGGCGTGTTCCGCGTTTCTGCGGCCGGGAAGGAACACGAGGCCGCAAGGCTCCTCATGTGCACGGGGTCGGAGGCGGTGCGGCTCGACATTCCGGGCGCGAATCAGGATTTCGTGATGACTAACAGGGAAATCCTGTCGGTTTCTTCGATTCCGTCAACCATTGCCGTGATCGGCGCCGGCGCCATCGGGCTGGAATTCGCATCGTTTTTTGCGGAGGCCGGCAGCCGCGTATGCGTGGTGGAGATCCTCCCCGCGATAGGAGGGCGGCTTGACAAAGACATTGCAGGCGCGCTCAAGCGCGAACTTGATAAAAAGGGAATCGCGTTTTATCTGCAATCAAACGTCACCGCCGTCGGCGATCGTTCGGTAACGTTCGAATCCGGCGGAAAAAGCCAGACGCTTCCTGCGGACATTGTCCTTATGAGCGTGGGACGCAGGCCTGTGGTTGGTGGATTCGGCCTCGAAACCCTGGGCGTGCTGGTGGAAAAAGGCGCGATAAAGACCGACCCACAGGGCCGCACAAATGTGCCCGGCGTATGGGCTGCCGGCGACGTCAATGGCGTGTCGATGCTTGCGCACACGGCCTTTCGCGAGGCAATGGTCTGTGTGCACGACATGCTTAGCCAGAGCGACTCCGTCAACTACGATGCAATTCCATCGGTGATCTACACTCACCCCGAGGCCGCGACGGTAGGATTGACAAAAGACGAAGCGGTCGCCAGGGGTTTCGCGCCTGCGGAGGGACGGCTGCCGCTCACGTTCAACGCCCGTTACTTTGCCGAGACCGACGGCGAGCGCGGCACGATCCGCGTTGTCGCCGATTCAAAAAGCCGGAGGCTTCTCGGGGTCCACATGCTCGGCGGAAACTGCTCCGAGCTCATCTGGGGAGCGGCCGCCCTCATCGAGCAGGGACTTACCCTGGAAGGCGCCGCGAAGATCGTTTTTCCTCACCCCACGGTGTCGGAGATAATCGGCGATGCCATGGCGCAAGTCCCGTAGCATTTTATGCTGACCGTCCAACTCAAAAACGGCAAAGACAAGCCCATCCGCATGGGACACCCATGGATCTTTTCCGGGGCAATCGCCCGTGTTCTGGGAAGCGGCGACAATGGAGAATTGTGCACCGTGGTCTCGTCGGCGGGTGCGGGGCTGGGAACCGGCTTTTACAACGGGAATTCCGCAATCCGCGTGCGCATGCTCGCGAAACAGAGCGAGACCTTTGACGAGACCGTGCTTGCGCGGCGGATCGGCGATGCGGTTGCGCGCCGCGCAAGCATTCTCGACGACCGCACGGATTCATGCCGGCTTGTCAATTCGGAAGGCGACCGCCTTCCCGGCCTCATTGTTGACAAATACGCAGACGGCCTGTGCGTGCAGGTGCTTACCGCGGGCATGGAGCGGCTAAGGCAGCCTATGGTTGATTCCCTTGTGATGGCCTGCTCGCCCGTATTCATCTGCGAGCGTTCGGACACCGACGCCCGCAGCCGCGAGGGTCTGCCGGAGAAAAACGGCCCGATGCGGGGCACGCTCCCGGAACAGGTCGTGATGAAGGAAAACGGGCTTTCCTTCCATGTCAATCTGTCAACCGGGCAGAAGACAGGCTTCTTTCTTGACCAGCGCGACAACCGGCGGCTGTTCGCGTCCTTTGCGGCGGGGAAGGCGCTGTGCGACTGCTTCTGCTACAGCGGCGGTTTTTCGGTGTACGGGCTTTCGGGCGGTGCGGTCTCGAGCACGATGGTTGACATATCGGAAACCGCCGTGGAGGCCGCGCGTGACAACTGCGGCCGCAACGGCTTTGGAGCGGACCGGTGCACCGGTGTTGCCGCAAACGTGTTCGGCTTCCTGCGCGCAACCGAGCGGCGATTCGGCTGCATCGTGCTTGACCCGCCTCCGTTCGCACGGCACAAAGGCGAGGTCGAATCGGCGGCGCGCGGCTACAAGGACATCAACCTGCTTGCGTTCAAGAACGTGGAACCCGGAGGGATCGTGTTCACCTTTTCGTGCTCCAACGCAATCGACCCGAATCTCTTCCGCCAGATCGTGTTCGCCGCCGCGGCCGATTCGCAGCGTTTCGTGCAGGTGCTTCATGTTCTGTCCGCAGGCCCGGACCATCCGTTCAACATCGCCCACCGGGAAGGTGAGTACCTCAAAGGACTGGTACTGCGGGTGGAATAGGGACTTGCGGTCTGTCAACTTGTGCCATGATGCCGTTCCCCTCTTTTTCCTTCGCACCGGAGCGGGAAAGCTCTTTTTAATGTAAAAAATGCTTGACAATTCGGCCGGAATGGTGCATATTTAGAACCATAAAAGAGCGCTAAGAATCAGTTCGATCCTGTTTTCAGCCTCACAAACTACCTGTTCGGCACGATACCCTATCCCGAACCAGTTTCGATACGAGCGATCTCCGAAACGCAATGGAATTTCATAAAACGGCAGCCTGTTTTTTTTCATCAGAAGTGATTTGAGCGCCCACTCATCCAAAGAAATCCTTTTCGGATTATAAATCGGGTTGCCTTCTGCCGCGGCGCAGGTGTTCAGGCTCGCATGATCATGGTTCTCCAATTTATCTCAGGTGAATACGTTTCACAAAGTTTTTTCACGCTCCGCATCCACCGAAGGCCTTTTGTAAAGCGGCCTTG
>DATFYJ010000487.1:0-6641 GCA_035315105.1 Chitinivibrionales bacterium | reverse complement strand
ATCTGTTTCGCCTGCATGCACGCGCTCGGCACTTCGAACATGGCGCCGAGTTCCACGTTCTCCGCTGCGCCCGGGACTCCCTGCAAGATTCCCCGCACGCCGTCAACAAGCTCCTTCTGCTGCCGTTCGTCGATCACCATGGGGAAAAGGATCCGTATCCTGTTGGTTTTTGCCAGCCGTGCGAGCGCGCGCACCTGGCCTCCGAATATGTCCGGGTTGCCGAGCAAGAACCGCGCGCCGCGCCATCCGAGGTACGGGTTCGATTCCTTCTGAATTCTGAGAAACGGCAGCGGTTTGTCGCCGCCCACATCGAGAAGACGGAACGTCACCGGCTTGCTCCGCATCTCGTCGACAACGCCCTTGTAGCGGTCGAACTGTTCGTCCTCGGACAGGAGGCGGTCCTCGCGGATGAACATGATTTCCGTCCTGTAAAGACCGATGCCGTCGGCCCGCAGTGCGTGCGCCTGGCGCACATCTTCGAGCATGCTGGCGTTGGCAAGCACCTCGGTGCCGGGCGGCGATGCGGGCATGCTCCGCGCGCGGTCCTGCACTTCGGCAGAGGCCATCACCTTCCTGATAATCTGCTCGGAAGGCATGTGGTACACTTTGCCTTTGTCGCCGTCGACAAGCACGATGTCGCTGCATTTTACGTGGTCGGTGATGCCGTGCACGCCCGTGACCGCGGGTATTCCCAGCGACCGCGCGATGATCGCCGCGTGCGACGTCACGCCGCCGTGTTCGGTCACGAACCCGCGCACGCGATCGAAATTCATGTGCGCCATCATGTCGGCCGTGAAATCCTCGGCCACGATGATCCTGTTTGCGCCGCGCTGGCAATGCGCCTGACCTTCGCACTTGAAGCCGCCTCTCTCTTTTTTCAGGTTGTCAAGCAGCCTGCGGCGGATTTCGCGTATGTCGGACCCGCGTTCGCGGAGGTACAGGTTGTCCATGGCCTTGAATTTGTCCTCGAACGCGCCGTACACTTGGAAAATCACGGCTTCCACGTTCTTCTTCCTCGTCCGTATCCCCTCCCTGATCTGCCTGACGACGGCGTCGTCGTTCATGATGTGCTTCTGCGCCATGAAAATCTCGGACTCCACGTTTCCCACTCTGTCGGCGACCCGCGTGGAAATCGACTCCAGCTCGCGTGAGCTTGCCTTGAGGGCGTCTTCGAACCTGATCAGCTCGTTCTCGATCTGCGCCTCGGGGATGTCGTACTCGGCAATTGCCTTGTGGAGCTCCGCGGAATACAGGCACGCGGGCGCCAGCACCTTGCCAGGGTTTATTGCGAGTCCTTCGAATTCCTTCATGGCCGATCCTTGAAACAATTTTCTCGTATGAATTGCAGGCATGATACGTGTATCATAACGCGCTTTCCACGCCCCTAAAATCAATCATGCCGGCCCGGCACAGAGAAAAATCGTACCGCGCCGGATCGCGGGGAGACACACTTCTCATAGCGGCGGTCACTTCCTCGACCATGCTCCAGCCCGGCGTTTTTCGCCGCGTGAGTCCCAGGCTTCTTGACACTGCGGCAATATGAGTGTCCACCGGCATCACAAGCTTGGACGACGGCACGCGATTCCATTCCCCAAGGTCTATGCCGTCGTCGTCGCGCACCATCCAGCGGAGAAACATTGCAAGCCGCTTGCATGCGCTGCCGGACCCGGGTGCAGGCAAAAGAAAGGCAAAATAACGTGACGGCCTGCCGCATGACGTCCGGGCGATGTCCCTCAGCCCAAACGAGAACCTGTCGAGCGCCTCGCGAACGGTTTTGTGCGATTCGTCAAGACCTTTGCAAAAATAATCCTCAAGGGATCCGCAGCGTTCCACGGCCCTCGCTGCGCACTCCATGAGAACTGCAATATCTTCCCCCGCATTGAATCGGTGCTTGACGTTCGATAATGTTTTCTTCTTTTCGGCAAGCGTGGTTCCCGCCGCGAAGCCGTACACATCGGCGCCGGTCCTTGCCAGGATTTTTTCGATGGTCGAGCGAATCTGCTCGACGCGCCCGTAGGAAAGCGACGAGAACGCCAGCCCGGCAATCTCACGGTTTTTCTTTCCTTGCAATTGGCGCACATACTCCAGCGGATCGAAGCGAAGAAAGACGGGCCGATGATACTTCGCGTAAATGTTGTCGAGTTTTCTTATCAGGTCCGGGATTCGCACTCTTATTCCTCTTTCCATGGTACTCAAACTATCCAAACGCTCAGGCATTTCAATAACCATTCATTTGAATACGGATATATTGATGACAAATTACACCTGTCATGGATTCCCCTGTTATCAAAACGGAGCTCCCCGCGTTCTTTTTGGAACAACGCCATCGGCATTAGCTCTTGGATTGTTTCACTTCATCACATAATTTTAACTTTCATCATTGCTTCAATCCCGGACGACTCAGGAAAACAAACGCAATGGATTCAGGACAGTCCGCGACCGTTACCGTGGACATAAACAATGGGCGCGCGAAAATTCAGATCAGGCGCGGAACGTCCCTCCTTGCAGGTCTTGCCAGAAACGGACTGTTTCTGCCTTCCGCGTGCGGCGGCAACGCACGGTGCGGCTACTGCAAAATAAAAGTGATCGCTCCTTCGGCGCCGCCGTCCGACCGTGAGCTTCCCCTGCTTTCCAAAGACGAAATAAGCGCCGGAACAAGGCTTGGCTGTCAAACCAAACCGCTCGGCGATATCGCAATCGAAATTCCGCCTGAGATTTTTTTCATCAAACGTTTCTCGGGAAGGGTGACGAGAAAGGCGCTTCTCACCTATGACACGCTGGGCCTCAACATAGAATTGACAAATCCGAAATCCATCGAATTTACCGCGGGCCAATATGTGCAGGTGAAGTCCATGCCCTATGACGGCAGGGACGCGGTGCTGCGCGATTTTTCCATTGCTTCGCCGCCGTTCGAAAAATCCTTTGTCGACCTCATGATACGACGGACGAAAAACGGCATTTTCACCGGATGGGCTTTCGACCATCTCAAGGAGGGCGACAGCGTCTCTTTTTCCGGTCCGTACGGCACGTTCCGCACCTCGGAAACCGACGCCCCGATGCTTATGGTCTGCGGTTCAACCGGACTGGCGCCCATTTGGTCGATGCTGCAGGACCTTGTCAGGAAGGAATGCCGCCGCAGCATCCGCTGTTTTTTCGGCGCGCTCACGCAAAAAGACCTCTTTATGCTTGAAGAACTTTCCCGACTGGAATCTTCGCTGCCGGATTTCAGGTTCATCCCCGCGCTGTCCAACGAGCCAGAGGGAAACGGCTGGACCGGCGAACGCGGTCTCATCACGGACGTCGTGCGTCGCCACGTGCCGGACTGCTCGGGGTTCGAAGCGTACCTCTGCGGCTCACCCGGCATGATCAACGCCTGTGTCGCAGTGCTCACCCAGTACGGAATGCCTGCGGAGAATATCTTTTTTGACAAGTTCGCATAACCAAGGGTTCTTGTCTATGAAATTGCCTCCTCATGCAACCGATCTAAGGAAACTTCTCGGTCCTTCCAGGTTTTCCGCAGATGGTTTTCTAGGATCAGATAAACGGAGTCCGGAAGACATCATTCATGATGACATCGCCACGCTCGCGCGGGTTGGGATCGATAAGTCCAGACTCGTTGAGGCATTGCGAACTGCCTGCGCCGCCGCGGAACGCGCCCTTGGCCGACCCGTCCCCATTGCAGCGCGTGTTTCCGCGGTCAGCCGGGATTGGCGCGGCAGGACGCCGTCGCCGTTCCCGGGCGAAGGCACATTTGCAAAAGGAGAAACGATTTTCTCCAATGACACAACCGGCGCCTCGTTTTCCGTCTCGCCGCTTTCACTGCATCTTATTGACAAACACGGCTTTTTTCAGGGAAGGGGAAGCCCGTACCGGGTGGAGCCGGAGGTGGCGGCGAGGATGATGGGAATGTTAAGAAGTTGAAGAGTTGAAAAGTTGAAACGTTGAATAGTTTGAGAAATTTCTTTGATGTTCTTTACGGAGACTTCGGATGGCGCAGACATGCTGGTTGACTGATAAGAGACCTGTTGCCGCGCGTTAGGTGGACCGGAGGGTGAGCTATAGCGAATTGCCGGCCGACCCGCGCCGTAGGCAGTTAGGGCGGTCCGGCAACGAGGCGAACAGCCGAGCCCGAAGGGAGACCGACCCGAGCGAATGCGAGGGAAACGCCCATTTTTCTCAAATGTTACAAATTTACTCCATCTTTCATCCACAATTTCTCATCCAACCAAACCGTCGGACTTCTCAGTATTCCGTCAAGGTGCATCTGAACTTTCACCGCCCCGCCCATGGATGCGTTGTCGCCGAAGGCAATGTGGCAGGTGCCCTTCACCTTCTCGTCTTCCAGCGTGTTCCCGGATATTCTTGCGCTGTCAAGCGTACCCACGCCGAATTCCGCAATATTCCTGGCAGGCGAGCCATATTTCTTGAAGAGCTGCTCAAGCTCGGTCTTGCATGGATGGTCGCCAACCTGTTCGACCTTTCCTTTACGCACGCGCACAACAAGCGGCGTTGACAAAAGACCCCCGAGCGGAAACGAGCCGTCCACGGTAAGTGTTCCCTCGGCGGTCCCTTCGAGCGGCGCCAGGTATGCCTCCCCTGCCGGAAGGTTGCCGAATGCTCCTTTATAAATGAGCCTTCCGTCGTCCGGCTTTGCAGACCGGCCGCCCGTATCGAACGTAAGGTCGGTGCCTGCCTGCGTGGCGATCCTTATCCGCGAAGCGCCCGAGAGCTGCCCCGCCACACGACGCGTTGCGATGCCGAGCTTTTTCCAGTCGGCGCGCATGGTGCGTGTGAAAATGTCGGGGGTGATGCCCGGCAGCGTGGCGATGCGCGTACCTCCCTCGCTCGCCTTTCTGCGCGCCTGCGTGTGCGACAGCGAGCGCGATGTAGGCATCACTGCAACATCAAACTGGCCGAACCACCCGCCCACGGGCTGCGGCGGCTCATTTCCGTTTTGCTTGCGGGGCGAAATTCTCACCATCACCGCCTCGCGGCACAGGGAGGACCCCACGTGCCAGAACGCGTCCCCTATTTCGGAACACGGCGGGTCGCATACGACAAGGAGGCGCTCCCTCCGTCCCAGGCCAAGGCATTCCGACAGCGCGATGCGTGCGCATTCTTCAAGCGGATTGTTCATGCGATTCCTTTCCTTCAGGTTCTTCCCCATCCGGCACCGGTTTCATGCGCAGCAGGGCTTCGGCACGAAACGAGACAAAAGTCCCGGCCAGAATGCTTTCGCGCGCCCGGCGCACAAGCTCCATGTAGAAATACACGTTGTGCAGCGTGAGCAGGCGCAATGACAGGATCTCGCCCGCGCAGAACAGGTGCCGCAGGTATGCCCGGGAGAAATTGCGGCACGCATAACACCCGCACGAATGGTCGATCCCGCGGCTGAAGTCGCGGGTATTGCATGCATTGCGGATGTGGACCGCTCCGTTCCACGAAAACGCGGTGCCGTTGCGCGCGTTGCGCGTAGGAAGCACGCAGTCGAACATGTCAACGCCCCGGCCGATGCATTCGAGAATGTTTTCCGGCGTGCCCACGCCCATGAGGTACCGCGGCTTGTCGCGCGGCAGGAGTCCGCACGTGTACTCGGCGGTATCGTACATTTCGGCGGCCGATTCTCCCACCGCAAGTCCGCCCAGAGCGTAGCCAGGCACGGCAAGGGCGCCGAGTTCTTCCGCGCAGCGGCGCCGCTGTTCCCTGCTCGTCCCTCCCTGGACAATGGCAAAAAGCGCCTGGGGGGTCGCATGGCGCAAGGGTATTGACAGCTGCGCATCGAGGCACCGCCGCGCCCATTGCAGCGTACGGTCCACCGCAGATGCAATGGCCTTTTCGCCCGCCCGCGCGGACGGACACTCGTCGAACATCATGATGATGTCCGCGCCGAGATTGCGCTGGATCTCAACCGAGCGTTCGGGCGAGAAAAAATGCTTCGATCCGTCGATGTACGACTGGAACCACACGCCGTCATCGGTGATCTTCGATATGTCGCGGAGGCTGAACACCTGGAACCCGCCGCTGTCGGTGAGGATCGACTTGTTCCAGTGTTCGAACGAATGCAGCCCCCCCGCCTCCGCAACCAGCGCGTCGCCGGGCCTCAGGTGCAGATGGTAGGTGTTGGCGAGGATGATGGAACATCCGCACTCGTCAAGATCGGCCGGCGACAGCGCCTTGACCGTTGCCTGCGTGCCCACCGGCATAAAGACCGGCGTTTCGACAACGGAATGCGCGGTGCGCAGGACGCCCGCCCGCGCCCCGGAAGCCGAATCGGCCCGAACAAGCTCGAAAAAACTCTCTTCCCTTCTGTCATTCATCACAAATAACCCGCGTTCCGCAGACGTAATTGTTGATATCGATTTCGCTTTCAGGTATCTTTTAATCGGTGCTGTTCATGCATTTACCATGGCGGCAAAGAAGACGCAAGGGGAAAAGTTGGCGTCGGAGACAAAAACGAGAATTGTAATGTGTCGGTCGAAATGCCGACATTCAACTGTCAACGTTCAACTTTTAACCAGGCTTCTTTACGCCCCGTGGTGCGTCGATCCTTGTTTACTCATCTTAAAATACGTTTCACCACATGGGCCTCATAGCCTCAATTAACAGCCCCGCCGACCTGAGAAAACTTCCGCTTGACAAAC
>DATFYJ010000486.1:0-2477 GCA_035315105.1 Chitinivibrionales bacterium | reverse complement strand
CGGCCGCATGGTGGTGATCGAAATGAACCCGCGCGTGAGCCGCAGCTCCGCGCTCGCCAGCAAGGCGACCGGGTTCCCCATTGCCAAGTTCGCCGCAAAGCTCGCGTGCGGCTACACGCTCGACGAGATCCGCAACGACATCACGCGCGAGACGCCGGCGAGCTTCGAGCCGACCATCGATTACACGGTCGTCAAGATCCCCAGGTTCACGTTTGAAAAGTTCCCCGACGCAGACCCCTCGCTCGGCATCCAGATGAAGAGCGTAGGCGAGACCATGGCCATCGGCCGCACGTTCAAGGAGGCGCTGCAGAAGGGCCTGCGCGGCCTGGAGATCGGGAAACAGGGGTTTGAGAAAGTCGCGCGCAGGGAAACCACGAAGGAAGAAATTCTTAAAAATCTTGCGCTCCCGCGCGCCGACCGCATCTTTCTCCTCAGGCACGCTCTTGACAAAGGTGTTCCGGTTGCCGACATGGCGAAAGCAACCGGCATCGACCCGTGGTTTCTCGACAACATGCGTGAAATCGTCGAATATGAAAAAACACTGACTCCTGCCGTGCTGTCGCAGAAGGGGGGCGGCCTGAAGGCGACATTGATAAAGGCTAAAAAATACGGCTTTTCGGACATGCAGCTCGGCCGCCTGCTCGGCACCGACGATCTTTCCATCCGGAAAAGGTGCAGGGATCTCGGCATCGCGCCCACCTACAAGCTCGTTGACACATGCGCGGCAGAGTTCGAGGCCTATACGCCGTACTACTATTCCACCTATGAGGACGAGGACGAGGGCGTTCCCTCGAACCGGAAGAAGATCGTGATTCTGGGAGGCGGCCCCAACCGGATCGGTCAGGGCATCGAGTTCGACTACTGCTGCTGCCAGGCCAGCTTCGCGCTGCGCGAGATGGGCATCGAATCCATCATGGTTAATTCCAACCCCGAGACGGTATCCACCGACTACGACACGTCCGACAAACTGTACTTCGAGCCGCTCACCTTTGAAGACGTAATGAACATTATTGACAAAGAGAAACCAGCGGGCGTCATCGTCCAGTTCGGCGGCCAGACGCCGCTCAACCTTGCGCGCAAGCTGCACGACGCGGGCGCGCCCATCATCGGCACCAGCGTAGAATCGCTCGAGCGCGCAGGCGAGCGCGGCGAGTTTTTCAAAATGGTGACCAAGCTCGGCATCCACCAGGCCGCAAACGCCATGGTGATGTCCAAGAAGGAAGCGTGCGACGCGGCCGCAAAGATCGGCTATCCGGTGCTCATGCGGCCATCGTTCGTGCTGGGCGGCCGCGCCATGAGCATCGTATACGACGAGACGGAACTCCTCGCGTGCATCGAGGAGGCGCAGGAGGTGGCGGAGAACCGGCCGCTGCTTATTGACAAATTCATCTCCGACGCCATCGAGGTGGATGTCGACGCGGTGAGCGACGGCGACAAGGCCATGATCTGCGGCATCATGGAGCACATCGAGGAGGCGGGCATCCATTCAGGCGACAGCGCATGTGTGCTGCCGCCGCACACGCTGTCCGACGACATCATCGACGAAATCCGCAAGGAAACGTTTGCCATTGCGGCGGAGCTCAAGGTGGTGGGACTGCTCAACATCCAGTACGCGATCAAGGACGAGGTGGTTTATGTAATCGAGGTGAACCCGCGCGCGTCGCGCACCGTGCCGTTCGTGAGCAAGGCGACCGGAACTCCATGGGCGAAGATCGCGGCAAAGGTGATGGCGGGCGTCAAGCTTGGCGACATTCCCGAGGCGGAGGAGCGCACGCTCGACTACTTCGCGGTCAAGGAATCCGTGCTGCCCTTCAATAAATTTCCCGGCGCCGACACCGTGCTCGGGCCGGAGATGAAATCCACCGGCGAGGTGATGGGCATCGACAAGGACTTCGGACTCGCGTTTGCAAAGTCGCAGGAGGCCGCGGGAAACGTGCTCCCGAGATCGGGGACCGTATTCCTGAGCGTCAAGAACAGTATGCGGCGGAACATCATCTTTATGGCCAAGAAGATCGCCGAAATGGGGTTCCTCATCTGCGCGTCCGAGGGCACCTGCAAGGTGCTGCGGAGCAACGGCGTGAACGCCAAGGAAGTGCCCAAGATAGGCGAGGGCAAGCCCGACATCATCGACCTCATCAAGGGCGACGACGTCGACCTCATCATCAACGTGGTGTCGGGCCGGAAGTCGCAGCTCGATTCGAAACCGATCCGCAGCGCGGCCGTGGTGCAGGGCGTTCCGTACATCACCACGCTTGAGGCGGCCCAGGCCGCGATCTCGGCCCTGGACTCGCTCGAAAAGACCGGGTTCTCGGTGAAGACGATACAGGAGTATGCGTCATCATTGATAAAAGGGAACGGCCGCGATAAAAGTGACGATATTGGATTCAAGAAGGCGGTGTGGAGTAAAGGATGAGGAAAATATTGTCAAGGGGGGAAGTATCCCCCTCGCTTCGGCCTCCTCGGCCTTCGGCCTGCGG
>DATFYJ010000485.1:0-6104 GCA_035315105.1 Chitinivibrionales bacterium | reverse complement strand
GTCGCTAAAGGACTCGATTTCGTCTGAAGTTGATAGTTACAAGACAATAGTTGAAGGTGGAGTTCCTGATGCCAAAATCGAACGGCCAGAAGCACTCATACTTTATTTGAAAAAACATAAGAAGGTTCTTTCGTTGTCGTCTCGCATAGCTGCCATAATATCTCTATGGAATTCGTCCTGCATTATTAAATAGGGAATTGTTGAAAGTGGTTTCGATGAAGCCCAATAATCAATTGATGAGAACCTGCGCTTTTTTAAAATCAAAATACGGCATTGATATAATAAAAGAGTTTCCTCGCAAGACAAAGGTTCCTTCAAGAAAGTTTATTACACGCGATCTCGACATCATCAAGGTTGATTTTGAAAAAAAGGCTCACTTGTATGACGCGCCAGCAAACTATCTTGCCTCCGTGCTTTCTTCCATTCCCCAAGTTCATGCTGTAAAACACCGGGTAAAAAAACCAGATCACCTGATAAGGAAGATTATTCGTCGTAGAATTAAGAAGGGTGTCGAATATGCAAATCTTGGTAATTATTTAGTCAAGATAAAGGACATAATCGGGCTGAGAATACTGCACCTATTTAAAGAAGAGTGGGCGGAGATTGACAAATCTATACAAAAAATATTTAACGTAGTGGGAACACCCATAGCATATGTAACAACAGGCGAGCGTCCTGACATAATTGATCTCTATAAAAGTAACGGATGTAAGATTGTGCTCAGGGAAAAGTATCGCTCTATTCACTACAAGATCTTGTTTGCACCAACAAAGTCGGTCGATCACATCTTCTTTGCTGAAATTCAAATCAGGACATTATTTGATGAAGCATGCGGTGAGGTAGACCACAGATGCATTTATCCGAATAATGAAGAAAATGAGTTGTTTCTCCAAAATATTTATAAGATCAGCGAATTGTCACAAAGGGCAGACTTGTACGGCTCAATGCTTATGCATCAATTCGCCTTACAACAGGAGCCCGGCTCCTTACTTGAACATAAGAAGCACAGAAAATATGTGGATAATATTGTTCACTGTCTTGCCCTGCAGCTAGAGGGCGAAGGCCCTGTTAAACCCTTTACACAAGAAGATTTAGTGAAGCGGAAGTGACTCCGAACGATACCAAACCGATTCGACAATAAGACTACGAAGAAGTTGGAACTAGACTTATGGGCTGTTTTATTGCACTTTCCGATTAAGCGCATAGGAGAAAATGCCCAAGTAATTTGGTGCAAAAATGGTGCAAGCATCCCATAGGTCATAGGAGAAATAATAGAAAATAAAAACTCCCCTCACCTCCAATCCCTTATTTTAAAGAAATGGCGTTTTCAGAGAAGTAGGCTGAGAACGCCATTTGTATATTCATTTTTGCCATTTTTCGGTATTTATTGTTCAACCAGGGCCTGTGTCACCAATGAGAAAGGAGTGATTCTCATGTCAGAACATCCGCTCACCACTGTCATGAAACTCGATCCTGCATTCATGGACATCCTGAACAATGCCGATTCGGCTATTTATGCCAACGGCGCCCTCCCGAAGAAGATAAAGTTGCTAATGGCCATGGCATTTGACGCGGCTCACGGAGCGGTTCTGGGGGTACGGTCACTCGCACAGCAAGCGATGCGTGAAGGCGCAACAAAAGAGGAGATCGCGGAAACAATACGGGTCGCCTACCAGCTTTCCGGTATTGGAAGTGTCTACACCGCATCGCAAGGCTTGAAAGATCTTTTCGATTGAAACGTCTGAGGGGCCGCCGCTATCAAGCAAATGTATTGACCTGTGAACAGCGGATCGTTAGGCCCGCTCTCATCTTGCGTACCCAAAAATCAGCGGACAGGATTTCGCGCCAGCAGGATTGAAAACGATGCATTGAACGGTCCTTGCGAATCGTCCGTGGATGAGGCTTCATGGCCTCCATGACCGCCACCGCCGTGCATACCTCCGCCGCCTCCACCGCCGCCTCCGTGCATCCCTCTGCCGCCGCCCATGCCTCCTCCCTGCATTCCCCCTCCGGCCGCACCTGACGTCTCTGAGCCGCCCTGGCCGCCGGCGTGATTCTCCGCAGCGTCCGGCGCGGTCGTTTCGACGGTGACGGACACGAGTGTGTCGTTTCCGATGTCAATGGCGTATTTTGCCAAAGAATCCTCCCGCAGCGGCACTTTCACTTTGTAAATCATATTCTCTTCCGAAGGGAGAATGCGGACCGCAATGCCGAGCGATTCGGCGATAACGGTTCTCACCGGAACGCTGTCGGTCTTTTCCGGTCCGAGCAGTTCCATTTCCTGAAAGGCGAGATCTAACATGTTCTTTCCGTCATTTGCGTCCGGCTGTCGGCCCCGATTCGCATGCCATCCTGCGCCGCTTTGCGCCATTCCCATGGGATAACGGATGCCGAACCGCTTTCCCTTTTTCGATTTGCTCGTAAACCAGGCGGTAAAACCGTAGCGCAGTACCTGGTGGTTCACCGCCCGCTTCCACGATGTTACGCACAGATAGAGATTCCTGCCGTCGTTCTTGACCCCGATGCCGAATTGAGGATCAGCCGGGTACTGCGTGGCGTCTTTCCACTGGGCGGAGTCTGCATCAATTGCAGATTGAGAATCAGTCCACATGCTCTTGACGATGATTCGAGGTCCGCAGGCGGCAAGGAGCACGATTGCAAGCCCCGGAATGATCGGCATGATCTTATTCACAAGCGGTCTCCTGTGCTTTATTGCAACTGATGCGCGGCGTTTGAACGAATTAGACCGGGAAGGGAATGCCGATGTTACCCCGCCACAAGGCGGCCGGACGTCGTCAGATGCAGAAAACGGCAAATACTATGTTATTGTCTTGCGACATGCCGTCGTTGTCACGTTCGATATAGTGGTGAAGTCCAACGATATATAAAACACTAGGGGGCGGCACGAGGCGTGCCAAGAACGAACCCTTTTCGGGCGGACTCGTTCGAAACACTTGCCAAAAGGGAAAGCATGCATATTTCCATTGAATCTCTCGGGAAAATCTATGAAAACGGAAAACCCGCGCTCAAGAATATCAATCTTGAGGTCTCCAACGGCATGTTCGGCCTGCTCGGTCCCAATGGCGCGGGAAAAACCACGCTCATCCGCATTCTGGTCACGCTTCTTGAGCCGACATCGGGAAGGGTCCTGGTGAACGGCGCGGATTTGCAGAAAGAGCGCCGAAGCATCCGCGCGATTCTCGGATACCTGCCGCAGGATTTCAAGTTCTTCTCGAGGTTCAGAACATGGGAATTCCTCGATTACATCGCGCTGCTCGCGGGAATGAAGAATCGTGCGGAACGGAGGAGCGCGGTTGACCGCATGCTCACGCAGGTGGGACTCTTTGAGGCGCGCGATCGTATGGCCAACCGCCTCTCGGGCGGCATGAAGCGGCGTCTGGGCATTGCTCAGGCGCTTATCGGCGATCCGCAGATTGTGGTTATTGACGAACCGACCACCGGCCTCGATCCCGAGGAGCGGATCCGGTTTCGGAACCTGATCAGCGCCTTGAGCCGGCAGGACATCATCATCTTTTTCTCCACGCACATTGTGGGGGATATTTCGAGCACCTGCAGAAATCTTGCCCTGCTGTGGAACGGCGAGGTGGCATATCGCGGCACGCCCGACGAGCTGTTGCGCGGGGCGCAGGGCCACGTGTGGCGGGTTGCGGTGAGCAATGACGAACTTGAAGCCATAAAGCAACGCCACACGGTGGTCAACACCGTCGCCGCGGTGAACGGATGGGAAGTCGAAGTCGTTGCCGAGCGTCCGGACGGCTTTACCGGCAAGCCCGTTCAGCCGGACCTTGAGCACGCATACGTTTACTTTATGGAAGAACAGGAAACCGGAAGGAATCGCTAGCCATGGATTCTCTGCGGAAAATGACGGCCGTTGCGCTGTACGAAGCGCTCACCCTGTGGCGGAGCTGGTTCTTTCGGATTTTCGCGGGTGCGATGGTGCTGCTTGTGGCCGGCCTGAACGCGATGATCCTGAGCGTCGGTCAGTTTCCCACGTGGGTCTTCCGCGCGATCCCGGCCAATGTACCCTACGCAGCCGTGCTGCTTGTCAACGTTATTCAGTCTGTCGTGGCGATCATTCTGGCAACCGATTTCATGAAACGCGACCGTGCAATGGATACGACCGATGTGGTCTATATCCGATCAATGACCAACACGTCGTACGTGGTGGGAAAGGCATGCGGCAATCTGCTGGTTTTCATCTGCCTCAACGGCGTGGCGCTTCTGTGCGCCGCGCTGTTCAATTTCTTCTCGGGTGATGTGCCGGTGCGTTTGATGGCCTACTGCTATTACGAATTTCTGATCAGCCTGCCCACGCTCGTGTTCTGCATCGGACTCACGTTTTGCCTCATGTCAATCATACGGAGCCAGCCGTTGTCGCTGGTCGCTCTGTTCGGCATCCTCGGGCTGGCGTTCTTCTTCCTGCCCGGAAGGCTTTATTCACTCTTCGATTTTGTCGCATTGCGCACGCCGCTCATGTTTTCCGACATCGCCGGATTTGGTTCTACAGGCGGGATTGCGGTACTTCGCGCCCTGTATTTGCTGCTTGGCATCGCCTTGGTGCTCATCGCGGCGCTGCGGCTCAAACGTCTTCCGCAATCGGCGTTCGTCTCGGGAGCGACGCTCGCCGGAGTGATTCTTTTCGGCGGTGTCGCAGTCGCTGCCGGCATCGTGTATGTGCAGGGGAACCTGCGCGATCAACAGGTAAGGGGTCGGATGATCGAGCAGCATAACCGTCAGTTCGGGGTTCCCTGCATTGCGGTGCTTCGCGATTCCCTCAGCATTGTGCACGCCGGAAACGCGATTCGGGCGACGGCCCGGGTTGCGGTGGAAAATGAGACCGGCCGGCCGGTCCAAGAATACCAGTTCCGCCTCAATCCGGGACTTGCGATCCGGGATATACGGGGGAGCCATCCGATGAATTTCCGGCGCTCGCTCGACTACGTGTTGGTGAAACCCGCCAATCCGCTGGCGGCCGGGGCGCTTGACACAATCGTTTTCGACTATGCCGGTACGATCGATGAATCGGCATGCTATCTCGACGTCCCGCCCGAGGAACAGGTCGGCGCCGGCGCCGTGTTCTTTTTCCGGAAACAAACGAGATATGCTTTTATCAACGACCGTTTTGTCCTGCTCACGCCGGAATCGCTGTTCTACCCGCAGGCCGGCGCGGGGTACAGCTCCGACCATCCCGAAGCGAATGGCACGGCGCTGGCGCACTTCAGCGTCACGGTCAACGCCGATCCGGCCCTAACGGTCATCAGTCAGGGGGAACCCGCATCCGCGGCGGGCGGGGCACGGAGTTTTGCCCCGTCGGTGCCGCTGCCCGGGGTTTCGGTGATTATCGGCGCGTATGAAAAACGGTCGCTCGTGGTTGATTCCGTGGATTACAGCCTGTTGACATTTGCGCATCACGGTTATTTCAAACCCTATTTCAGGGATCTATTGGCCGACTCAGTCGCCTCGCTTATCCGCGGGGTCAAGGCCGATTTCGAAAACCGCACCAAATTCAATTATCCGTATTCCCGTTTCACCATAATCGAAGTTCCCCTGCAATTCACGGACTTTCCCCGTGTCTGGACCAGCGGGCATGAGGCAATGCAACCGGAAATCGCGCTGCTTCCGGAAAACGGATTCTCGCTGAGCGACGCGGATTTTAAGGCGATTCGTTTGGGCAATCTCAATTTCTCCCGCGGACGCGATCAGGAGGTAATGACCCCGCAGGAACAGCAAACCATGATGTTTGTGCGTTTTGTCACCTCTACGTTCCAGCGCGACAATGCCGGCCGCCGGCTGATGCTCCGGCCCGTCGATCGCACTGCCTCGACAGCCCAGCTGCTGCAGTGGCTGCCGCCGGTGAGCGCTGCCAATGCTAACCTGTTTGTCTTTCCGGAGTATTTTTCCTATGTGGTGAACGTGCATGCACCCTCCTGCCCGGTCTTTTCGCTGGCGCTCGAATCGTACTTCAAGAAACGGGCGAGCGGCGATGCGGCTGGGATGATGCGCATGTTCTCGGGCGGGGCAGCTACGGATGAGAGGGTGAACGGCGCCCTGGAAAACAGCGGCTTCGATCAGATCCGCAGGGA
>DATFYJ010000484.1:0-5176 GCA_035315105.1 Chitinivibrionales bacterium | reverse complement strand
GATCCGAGGAAATCGTGCCCATCAAACGCAGTAAGGAGCTTGTCAACCGGATACAGGAGCTTGCGTTGCGATGCCACAACCTGCTTTCGTGCCGGGGCGTGTCGCGCACCGACATGATCCTCGCTGAGGACGGAACGCTGTACGTTCTCGAGATCAACTCGCTTCCGGGGCTCACCGCCAATTCGCTGCTTCCAAAATCCTTTAAGGCCGCCGGCGGAACGTACAGGCAGCTCATCGACCTGATGATACGGGTAGCGCTCAAAAACCCGATAACACCCTGACACCCTGCATGGAACACACCCTCGGCATCGACACATCGTCCATCGAGCTCGGCATCGGACTCGTGTCGGGGGGCCGTCCGGTGATGGCCGTGTCGAGATACTTGCGCAATTCGCACGCCGAGCACATCAGCCAGGCAGTGGATTATCTCCTGGCCGCAAACAAGGTGAAACCCTTGGAAATTTCTCATGCCGCAATCGCGGTGGGACCCGGCTCGTTTACCGGCCTGCGCATCGGCATTGCCTTTCTCAAGGGTTTTTTTTTCGGCCGCGACGGCCGCGTGCTGCCGGTTTCCTCTCTGGAAAGTATGGCGGGAGCATGGCCTGCGCAAGAAGCCCGGATCGTGTGCGCGTCTGACGCGCGCAACGGCCAGGTTTTCTGGGCCCGGTTCGAAAAACGCAACGGCATTGTGGCGCGCCTCTCGGACGATGTTCTTTCGCCTGTTGACGAGTTCAAACAGGCCGTTTCCAATAACGACATCGTGATCACGGACACGCTCGGCTACGCAAAAAGCGCGGCCTTCAATTTTCTTAGAGGCAGGACTTCTGTGTTTCCCGTAGAGGAGTTTCCCCTCCAGCGCGGGCTCTCGTGCGCAACGATCGCCGGCCTGCGCGCCGACGATAGCGCAGGATGGACAACCGCGGACCACATCGTGCCGCGCTACCTGAGCGAGGTGCAGGCCGAAAAGAAACGGACGGTACAGACGCCATGAAATATTCATCCCGGAATCGCACAACGTCCTTTCAACAATGTTTGTTGACCCTGGCCCTTGCTGCGGCTTTTGTCCTGACGGCGCAGGCGTATTGCGCAGACCATGATTCCCTCAAAGTCAACCCTTCGTCTTCTGTTGCCGCCGCTCCCGCCGACACGCTCAAGAAATCCGCCGCATTGCAGGCAAAGGACTCAGCCATCGCGCCTGCGACCTTGAATGCTCCCGATTCAACCCGGAAAATCCCTATGGCGACGCCGGGCGACTCGCTTCTCAAAAAGGCTGCGCTCCAGCTCCAGAAGAAAACCGCTGTTGCGGTTGAAGACACCGCAAGCCTTTTCCTCAAGGTTCCGTCAATCGGATTCGGCATCGGCTGGGCGCTGGGATCGTTCGACATTTTCAACGACTGGCAGAGCAGCCTGCCGGATTCGGTGCAGAAGATTCTGCCGATGAATCCGGACACGTTCGGCATGTCGATAACGGAACCCGTGAACACCTATAACATTCTTTTCCCGATATCGGTCTCCTGGACTCCGCTCGTATTCCGCAAAAGTTCGGTGTCGTTCGAAGGCTCTTTCTGTTACATCGGCAAGGTGCTGCAGGCCACGCTCGAACACGATACCACGTCCGGGAAGGTCAATTACCGGCAATCGCTCGATTCCTACACCTTCAACGTGGGCATGCTGTACCGGCACAGCCTTGACGAAAGATTTTTCCGCATAGAAGGCGTGGACCGCACGTCCGTTATCGTGGGCGCGTACGTCCTGCCGTATTCCTATCTGTCAAAACAGAGTTCCCTCACCTGGTCCGGCGTCCCGGATTCGGTGGTTGTTGCGGCCAGGGCAAATCTCAAGAACTTCTACGCCTGGGGATACGGCGGCGGGTGGAGAATCGGCATCACCTCCCAGCGCGCATTGTCGAAAAACTCGGGCATGGAAGTCTCGGTGTGCTATGTGGGGCGATACCTGGGGTTCTTTAGGGAAAAGCAGGGGTTCGTGCTCAACAAAGAGGTGAATCCAGCCAAGGCTGATCCTGACGACAAGCTTTCGTTCTTCTCGAACACGGTGGAGATGAAGGTTGAGTTTATGATAGGGACGACAAATAAGAAGAAGTAACTTTTCATGTGGGGGAAGTATCCCCCTCGCTGCGGCCCGGCGCTCATGTTTTCTAACTTCGGTCATTTCCCGCCGGTCCTCCGCTACCCCCTCCAGGGTAGCCGCCTTGACAAGATAGATGCAAGACCATATATTGTTGTGGCGGCACCCACAAAGAGCAGTTGAAAAGTTGAAACATTGAATAGGTGAAGAGCTGAAAATATAGAAAGTAGCCTTGACTGATATATTGCGGACGCCGGTTGGCGCGAGAACAAGTAGTTGACTGATAGTTAGTCCAGTTTGCGCGCGTTAGGTGGACTGGAGGGTGAGCCAAAGCGAATTGCCGGCCGAGCCCTCGCCGAAGGCGACTAGGGGCGGTCCGGCAACGAGGCCTGCGGCCAGCCCGAAAGGAGACCGACCCCGGTTCTGTAGAGGCGTAGCGCGCTACGCCTCTACAGAACCGGGGAAACGCCCATCTCACATGTCAATAATCTCAGAAGTTGCGTTGAGAGAAAACTCGGAAGATCTTCAGAACCCTGCAATCACGCTCACGGCGAGCGCGGGGTTCATGTCCTGGATGAGCTGGACCGCCACGTCCAGTCCGGCGCTCACCACGCCGATATCGGTGTTGAAGCCCGCCCCGAAACAGAACCCGGCCCAGTTGGATTTCTGGTAACCGTCGGAACTCTCGCCCTGCAGCACCTTGAGCTGGGATTCGAGATCGGGTTCGCTGAAGGAATAGCCGGCGCGGATGATAACGTACCTCTTGTAAATGTCAAGCTCGCCGCCGAGTTTGTAGGTGAGAAAACCGTCCACCGGCTGCGCAAGGTCGAGAGCAACGCGCAGGTTGGGGATATATTCCGGGGAGTAGGAAACGCCGGCCGACACCGACACCGGCATCTTGAGGTCCTCGGTCTCGTCGGAATAGCTCGAGATCATCATCCCGGCGTTGTTGACGGCAAGGCCGACAATGACGCGAGACCCATTCCACCGGTACTGGAGCCCGCCCTGGACCACGATGGCGTCGGCGGTATAGTGCTCCGCGGTGCCGCCCGAATTCCCGATGTAGTCGTGGATCTCTCGCAGCGATCCTCCTATGGAAAGCGACTCCCACACGATTTTCGCCCAGCTGAGGCTGCCCGCAAAGGAATACGAATGCCATGTAATCCCGGTGGTCTGCGGTGTTCCGTCCGCGCCTTCATCGACCTCGGTAAGCGATCCGTAGGATATGTTGACAAGGCTGAGCGCGAACGTTCCCCAATTTGAATACGGAAGCGCAACCGCCACAGGGCTCCCCCACACGTCGTCGATGACCGAGCGGTACCCGAGAACCACCTGGCGTCTTGACACATAGCCGATTGCCGCGGGATTGCTCACCGCGCCGTACAAATCGTTGGGCACGGCGACCGACACGCCGCCCATCGAGATGGTGCGTGCATCGTAATCGAGATTGAGGAAGGGAAATGCCCGGGTGCCCGCCTGGTCCGACTGCGCAAACGCGGTTCCTGCACAGCAGGCCGCTGCGCATGCGGTCAACGCGATTCTTCGAATCATGGCAACCGGACCTTCCGGGAATTCACGGTGAGTGCGCGATAGGTGACGTAAAAATAATTGTTGTCTGAAGAAACGAACCGTATTTCTTTGGGCCGGCGATCATGGAATTTTCCGAAAATCAGCCGCGTCCCCGCTGTTTCGCCATCATCATAACTGATTTCGGACAAGTGGTCTGTTTTATTATCGAGCACCGCCTTAATGTCGATGTTCCGTTCCCCGCAGCGGCGCGACCGCCACAGACAATGTGCGCCTTTCCTGTCGGTAAACATGCTGTCGGGAGGTCCGCGCAGGTGCGCGGCGCACGGGTACCTGAAGGTGAGCGCCGAAAGCAGGTTTGCCCAGGTAAGCGGAAGCTCCACGAAACCCTGACCCACGCTCACCCGCTGCGAAGGGTGCTGCGTGTACTGGGAATCGCCCGCGGTAACGAGCCACCGCATCGCGGTGACGCTGCGGATCGAGGCAAGCGGCATGGCCATGGGACCGTAGAACTGCGCGGCAAATGAAGAATCGCCGTGCCACACGATGTCGAAGGTAAGGGCTAGTTCCTGCCCGCTCTGGGCTACCACAACGGTTCCGCTTCCTTGCACGGAGAATACGCTGTCGGCCGCCGCCGCAACCGGAGCAACTGAGGCCACTGCGGCGTCCATGGTGAGCGGCGGCCGCACGGTGCAGGCAAGCAGCAGAAGGCAGCAGGCGGCAATTGTTGTGGTGAGTATACGCATCGAAAGCTTATGGTGACAGAGGATACCTGCTGAGGGCGCTATTGCGGCGACGCCGGCGGCACGTCACTTGGCTGCCGGCTTTTTCTCCGGTTTCTCATCCGGTTTCGCCTCCAGCTCGCCGATCATTTTCCGCACGTGGTCGCTCTCGTCCGACTTCGGGTCGATGTCGAGGCTCTTTCTGAACGCCGCAAGCGCTTCGCGTCTGCTGCCGGTGACGAGAAGAATGTCCGCGTAGTGGCTCATCACCGTGGCGTCGTCGTTGATCAGCCTCACCGCCTTCCGCATGTAAACGAGCGCGCTGTCAAGCATTCCCAGTTTGTAGAACACCCATGCGTACGAATCGAGGAACGCGCCGTTGGCCGTGTCGCGCCGCACCGCAAAACCGATAAGCGCCCTGGCGCTGTCGAGCTTGACGCCTTTGTCGGCCCACATGTAGCCCAGATAATTGGCCGCGGAGACTTCGTCGGGCTTGATGCGCAAAACGCGCCTGAACGCCACCGCCGACGCGCCCGGATCGCCGGTGCGTTCGAGCGCACTGCCCAGCTCGTACAGCGCGAAGGCATCGAGCGAGTCGAGACCCACCGCCTTGCGCAGGTGCGGAAGCGCTGCCGCAAACTCCTTGCGCACGTTGTACACGTAGCCCAGGGTCCGCCACGCGGCAGGGCTTCCGGCCACATTCTTTGCAAAGCGACCGGCATCGGCGAGCGCCGCATCCATTTCCTTCTCTTTGATGTCAAGATACACCACCTGTATCCACGCATCGGCATAGTCGGGCCGGATGACCAGCGATTTCTCGAACTCGACCCTCGCCATTTCGA
>DATFYJ010000483.1:0-4887 GCA_035315105.1 Chitinivibrionales bacterium | reverse complement strand
CGAATTCGATTATCCAAAAGAAAGGAACAGCCGATGAAATCCATATGGGCATTAATCGTTCTTGCCGTCATCGCAACAGGGTTGATGTTCCTGCCGTACGGGGAAAAGAGTCAGTCGCCGGGGAAATCCGCAGTGCTGTCTGCCGCGGACATCAGCCGCAAGGGGATTTCTCTTTTCAAACACGGCGATTTCGAAAAGGCAATTGATTGTTTCTCCAGGGTGATCGCCCGAAATCCCCGGGACTCGCAGGCATACTTTGACCGCGCCCTTGCTTACTACGCGCTCGACGACTATTCCTCCGCTCTCAAAGATTATTCGAAGGACATCAGCATCACGCCGGGCAGCGTGCAGGGTTATTTCAACCGCGGAGTTCTGTACCTCAGGCTTAACAAAAACGATTCGGCGGCAAAGGATTTTGGTGAAGTGCTCCGCCTCAATCCGGCCGACCTTGAGGCCTACGTCAACAGGGGAGTGGCCTATTATACGCTCGGAAAAGACGCGGAAGCAATTACCGATTTTTCCGAGTGTCTCTCAAAAGACATTCACAACTCAAGAGCGCTTTTCAACCGGGGCCGGGTGTGGGCCAAGCTCGACAGCAACGACAGGGCCATAGCCGATTTCAACGCAGCCCTTTCTCTCGGCACTTCCGACTTTGAAGTCTACATGGCGCTTGGCGTTGTCTACACAAAAACGGCGCAGGACCACAATGCGTTGAGATCGTTCAATAACGCCCTCCGCATTGAACCCAGAAACCCCTCGGCCCGGACAAACAGCGCGAATTCGTACGCCCTGCTCGGACAAAACGACAAGGCGCTGGCCGAATACAATCTGGCAGTGGCGTATGGCAGTGAGGACGCCGAAGCATTTTTCAACCGCGGGTTGTTCTACGTCAAGCAAGGAAAGCCGGACCTTGCGCTCGCCGATTTCTCAAAAGCCGTTTCCCTTGATGAGCATCATGTCAAGGCGCATTTCAACCGGGGCATCTTGTACGCAAAGCTGCACCGGCAGGAGGACGCCATAGCGGATTTTTCCAAGGCCATTGAGGGCAACCCCGGCGATCCCGAATCGTACCTTGATCGGGGGCTTGCTTTTGTGGACCTCAAACAAAACAGGAAGGCGGCCGACGATTTGAATATGTTCCTGAAACTTCACGCGGTAAACGACAAGAAGGCCGAGAATTTCCGGGAGGCTATCAGGAACCTGGGGTATAAACCGGAGTATTGATTACAAGGATGAGACGACAGGTACGTTCGCGCGATACAGATTGGCGCGGCGTCAACCGAATGCGGCAGAGTCACTCCCTGCGTCATGCTCCGCTGCCGGTCTTGGTTAGCTTCCGGTACAGTGACGAAAGCGAAATACCGAGAATCTCGCTGGCCTTGTACTTGTCTCCTGCGCACTTGTCAAGCACCCCTTTGATGTGAAGCATTTCCATGTCCTCGAGGGTCACCAGGGAAACACCACGGTCGCCCTGCGGCTGGGGGGACCCGCCGGCGCTCAGGCCCGGGAAATGGGCGGGCGTAATTTCCTGTCCCCGGGCGAGAAGGAACGCTCGTTCCAGCATGTTCCGTAGTTCCCGGATGTTTCCCGGCCATGCGTATCCGGTGAGAAGCTGGACAACAGGGGTTGACAGGGGCAAGTGGGGATAATCGAAGCTCCTGAGGATCCGCTCGCACAACTCCGGAACGTCCTCTTTTCTTTCCCGCAGCGCGGGCAGGCAAACGGGAAAAACGCAGATCCGGTAATACAGGTCGTTCCTGAACCTTCCGCTTTCCGTTTCCTTGAGCAGGTCGCGATTTGTCGCACATATCAATCTGAAATCGCTCTTCCTCAGGTTGTTTTCCCCGATTCTCCGGAACGACTTTTCCTCGATGGTCTTGAGGAGCTGTGTCTGGACCTCCATGTCCATGTCGCCGATCTCATCGAGAAACAGGGTGCCGCCGTCGGCGACCTCAATGAGTCCTTCCCTGTCCTTGATGGAAGAGGTGAACGCTCCCTTTACATGGCCGAACAATTCGCTCCGCAGGAGCTCGCCTTTAAGGCTGGAGCAGTTTACTTCGACAAAGGCCTCGGATTTTCTGTCGCTCTGGTTGTGTATCCATTTGGCGAGCACACCCTTGCCGGTGCCGGTTTCACCAAGAATCAGGACGACCGTATCGTTTGCCGCGGCCACTGCCGCGTGCTCCATGGCTTCGGTGATTGCGGGGCTGGTCCCGAAATATGGTTCGTCCTGTTTGACAAGCCGGTTCTGGACAAGCGCCAGCTTCCGAAGCGACCCTATTTCGAGGGCCTTCTGCAGCGATGACAGCAGATCGGTCATTTCGACCGGCTTGGTAAGGAAGTCTTCGGCGCCGTTCTTGGTGGCCTTTACCGCCGTGGGAATGTCGCTGCTGCCCGTTATCACGATGACCGGAAGATGAGGATAGCCTTGCTTCAATTCCGGGAGCCAATCGAGGGCATAACCGTCCGGCAGTTTCAGATCGAGTACGATGGCGTCGAACCGGTATTGCGCAACCGAATTCTTGGCATCGGCAAGACTGGCGGCGCTTCTCGTCTCAAATCCATTCTTGGACAGGTATCGTTCGTACCCGAAAAGGGCGGCTTCATCATCTTCGACAAGAAGGAGCTTGTGGTTTCTCATGGTTTTTCACGTTCCCGGGAAAGGTGGGGGACAGACACAGCGCAATTTTCACGATCTTACGGAATGCCGGAGTTGTTCGCACCGGAACATTAATATAAATGCCACCCACGAATCTCCCGAAGATTAATGCATTTGTTGCCGATGAAAAAATGAGCGGGAAACCCTAAGCAATGCATCTCCTGGGAGCGGGAAATTCGAGGCAATTCTCGCCGCGCTGCTTAAAAACTCTCTGCGGCTTACGCTCAGGGAATAATAAGTAAGTAAGAGCGGCTGGCCGGTCGCCAAGCGATCTTTCTCGCTTGTTACTTTTCCTTCCTGTCCTGCCGTTTCGCCAGCGCGATGATCGTGTCCACGACCCTGTATTTCAGCGCCTCCTGCGGCGAGAAATAGACTTCCGATGTGTCAAGAATCATGGATTCCGGAATGTCGGTCATGGACCGCCATTCCTCAAGGTCGAGGTCTTTGGCGACTGCGTCGTAGGTGTGGTCTTTGCCGGAAAGGCGCAGATCCTGGCCGTGGAACATGAAGACCGTGTTTCCATAAGCGGCCCGCAAACCGGTGGCCGCCGCCAGGATCCTCACGCCCGACGAGGCGCAGAAGCCCGAGGCATAAATGTTGACGCGCGCGCCGAGGCCGCGCATGACGTTGCACAACGCTTTCGCGTCGGCGATGTTGCCGCCCGATGAGCACAGGTACAGGTTGATGTCCCTGGTGTCGCCGGCGCCGGCCAAAAGCAGCAGCTGTTTGGCGAGCCACGAACAGGTGAGTTCGTTGATGTCGTTGCTGAAATAGATCTTCCGTTGCTTAAACAGCAGCGTGTCGAGCGGGGGAGCGTTGTAAATTCCCTTTTCGATTCTGGTTTCCAGTCCCTCGTCCTCGCCGGATTCGGCGGAAGCGGCCTGCCTCCTCGACTGCAGGACAAACGTGGCAAGCAGTATTGCGGCGGCGATCACCAGCACGGCCGCGACCATTCTGAGCACGGCATTGACAAAGGTGAATATGGCGTGCCTGCCGTTTGGAGAAACGCACGGTTCCTTGCACACCATGCCGTCCGGCGCAGCCGCGGAACACTCCCCGCACAGGCCTTTGCCGCAGCGTTTGCAGATGGCGACGGCCGGCGATTGAAGATGGCGAAAGCAGTTCATGTCTAGCAGAATCCTTTCTCCGTGAGCCATTTCTGCGCGTCAAGCGCGGCCATGCAGCCGCTGCCCGCGGCCGTGATTGCCTGGCGGTAGCGGAAGTCCTGCACGTCGCCGGCCGCGAATACGCCCTCCACCGAAGTCTGGGCGGTGCCGGGGTGCGTAAAAATGTATCCCACCTCGGTGAGCCTGAGCTGGCCCGCCAGAAATTCGGTGTTGGGCCGGTGGCCTATCGCCTCGAAAGCGCCGCTCACATCGAGGACCGAGGTTTCGCCTGTGTGCGTGTCCCTGAGCTTGATGCCCGAGAGCGTTTTGTCGCCCAAAAATTCCTCAACGACCTTGTTCCACAGGATTTCGATCTTCCCGTGCCCGAGGGCGCGCTGCTGCATGATCGTGCTTGCGCGAAGGGAATCGCGCCGGTGAATCATGTGGATCTTTGAGCCGAATTTGGCAAGGTGAAGCGCCTCCTCGACCGCGGTGTCCCCGCCGCCGATCACGGCGAGCGGTTTGTTGCGGAACACGGGAAGGGCGCCGTCGCACACGGCGCAGGCCGAGATGCCGCGCCCGAAGAACTTCTTCTCCGATTCGAGGGGAAGGCGCCGCGCAACGGCGCCGGTGGCGATGACAAGCGAGCAGGCCTGAAAGGTCTGCCCGCCGGCGGAGATGATGGTGAACGGCCGGGTGTCGAGCTTGACGGATTCGACATCCTCGGTGACGAACCTGACACCGAACCGGCTCGCCTGTTCGTGCATTTCCGTCATGAGGTTCTGGCCGCTTATTCCGTTTTTAAAGCCGGGGAAATTCTCGATGTCGGTGGTGAGCATGAGCTGGCCTCCCGGGATCCCGCCCGCCTGGAAGCCTTCCAACAGAATCGGCGCGAGGTTCGCGCGGGACGCGTAGATCGAAGCGGTGAGGCCCGCGGGCCCGGAGCCGATGATGATGAGATTTTCGGACATTTGTTTCCTTCTGCAGACGTTTTTTACATGACAAAAATACAAAGGGGAAATGCGGTGAGGTCGAAGAATCGATGGTAATTCAGCTTTAATAAAGTCTCTATGTGGGGGAAGGCTACCCCGTCGGGTACTTCCAAGGGTCGTCCCCCTCGCT
>DATFYJ010000482.1:0-3551 GCA_035315105.1 Chitinivibrionales bacterium | reverse complement strand
GCAACTGACGGAGGATATGGTCTTGCGCAAGCGGAATAGTGAGAGTCACGTGATACCAGACTAGTGGCTTTCGCGCCAGGTTGGACTGAAGGGTGCGCTGGAGCGCATTGCCGGCCGACCCTCGCCGCAGGTGACCAGGGCGGTCCGGCAACGAGGCGAATAGCCGAGCCCGAAAGGAGAACCGCCGCCGTCTTCGGCGGGGCGCCCAGATCTTCTCTTGAGTTTTGAGACAGGCTGTTCTTCCCCCCATATATCAATTCTTACTTTTTATTACACATCTTCTATTTCCGAAAAATCCTCCAGCTCCTTGGTCCGTATGATATTATCTATCCCCTTTATCTTCTGTATCCTGCGGAAAATCTGCTTGAGCTGGTTCCTATGGGCAATCTTTATTGTAAAGGAGGCAGTGGCCTGCTGGCCCTTGGAGTGGAGATTCCCCTCGGCCACGTTCACGCCGAGTGTTGAGAACACTTCCGCAATCTCGTGCAGGAGGCCGGGCCTGTCGCTTCCCGTGATATGCAGCGACACCGTGTATTTTTTGGTTTCACCGTCCTCCCAGCTCACCTGGATCCTGCGGTCCTCGTCCTCCGCGAACAGCGGGACATTGGGGCAGTCTGCGCGATGGATGGCAATGCCGCGTCCTTTGGTGACGAACCCGACGATCTGGTCGCCGGGAATCGGGTTGCAGCACTTGGCGAAGCGCACCATGAGGTTGTCCGAGCCGCCCACCAGAACGCCCCTGCTCCTCCTTCCGCGGCGGAACGTGCGGACCAGGCGCGACACCACGGCCGACGGCGCGAACCTCCGCTCCTGCTTGCTCCGCAGGAATTCCATCACCCGCGCGACCGGGAGTTCGCCCGAGCCGGTCATCTCGTACAGCCGGTCCAGCGTGGTGATGCCGAGCGACGTGAGGATGGACGGCGCCTGGTCGATGAAGGACGCGGTGCGGTTGAACTTCTTGAGGTGCATGCCGATGATGCGCTTGCCGAGCTCGATGCTTTCGCGGCGGCCCGCGGTCTTGAGCCAGCGCCTGATCTTGGAGCGGGCCTTTGCCGTCTTCACCTCCCTGAGCCAGTCCACCGACGGCTTCTTGGTGTTCGAGTGAAGGATCTGGACGGTCATGCCGCTCCTCAGCGCCTTGTCGATGGGCTCTATCTTTCCGTCAACCTTGGCGCCGATGCAGTGCACGCCCAGGTCGGTGTGCACGGCAAAGGCGAAATCGAGCACGGTCGCGCCCTTGGGCAGGGAGATGAGGTCGCCCTTGGGCGTGAACACGAAGATCTCCGCGTGGAACAGGTCAATTTTGAAGAACTCGTAGAACTCGTTGGAATCGGTGAGGTCCTTCTGCCAGTCGATGATGTTGCGCAGCCACGAGAGAGACCGGTCGTCGCGGGAGACCGCGCCGGATGCGCCCTCTTCTTTGTAAAGCCAGTGCGCGGCGATCCCCTCCTCGGCAACCTGGTTCATCTCCCAGGTGCGAATCTGCACCTCGATGATGTTTCCCTTTTCGCCGAACACCGTGGTGTGGAGCGACTGGTATCCGTTGGACTTGGGCGTGCTGATGTAGTCCTTGAACCTGTCCTGGATCGGCCTCCACAGGGAATGCACCACGCCGAGCGCATGGTAGCAGTCGCTCACCGTGGCGGTGATGATCCTTATGGCGAGCAGGTCGTATACTTCCTCGAACGGCTTGTTGCGCTGGAGCATCTTGCGGTAGATGCTGTAGAAATGCTTAGGCCGGCCGATCACCGTGGCCTCGATGCCCTCCTCGGTGAGCTTTTGCCTGAGCGGTTCGGCAAACGACTCGATGAGCGTTTCCCGGTCGTCGCGCGACGCAACGACCTTGCCCACGATGTCCTTGTGCTCGGACGGATACAGGAACTTGAAGGCAAGGTCTTCGAGCTCCCATTTGATCTTTGCCATTCCCAGACGGTGCGCGAGCGGAGCGTAGATGTCGAGGGTCTCCGCTGCGATCTGGCGGATCTTTGCGGGCTCCAGGTACTTGAGCGTGCGCAGGTTGTGCAGCCGGTCGGCGAACTTGATGATGATGACGCGGATGTCCTCGGCCATTGACAAAAGCATCTTACGGTAGGTCTCGGCCTGGCGCTCCTCGCGCGACTTCATCTGGAAGCGCTGGATCTTGGTGACGCCTTCGACGAGCAGCAGTATTTCCTCGCCGAACTCCTTGGCTATCTGTTCCCGCGTAATGGGCGTGTCCTCGATCACGTCGTGCAGCAGCCCGGCGGCGATGGTGACCGAGTCGAGTTTCTGCTCGGCAAGAATCACGGCCACGGCGACCGGATGAGCGAGAAACGGCTCGCCCGACTTTCTCGTCTGGTCGCGGTGCGCGTTCCACGAGAACCGATAGGCCTTATCGATGAGCGCGGTGTTTATTTTCGGGTTGAGGTCGGCAATCTGCTTTACAAACGCAGCAGCAGCCTCGTCAATTGCCGGGGAAGGAAGGGGCGGAAGGGGAGGTGAGGGATCCATGAAAACAAACCTCAGATTCTCCAGACTCGTCGAGTATCGTTCTTCCCCTTGTTCGGCCGCACCCTCAAGGAGATTTTTTGCAATTCCACAAGCATCTGTATCTTTTGTTCGATCGGCAGTCTTGCCTTGCGAAGACGAAAAGATTTCTTACGTTTGAATATCCTACGGATGAGAACAGGGTGATATTTGATGACGGCATTATGATTCTTTGCCATAATACGTCCTCCTGAATTCCTCAAAGGCAGCCTTGAGCTCGTGTCGTAAAAGAATAGCATCAAGCTTCTTCTTTGATATCTTTGATTCGTCAAGCAGTTTCACGAGTCGGTCCTTGTCTTTCTGTCGAAACGTCTGGATCATGATTGCGGCAAGGTGTTCCGGCGAAAAAACGAACGTCGGCGTCGTCCCGTACATACGGGCGCTGGCGTGATGTACCGCCTCCTCAACAAGCTTGTTGTATGCCGGAATGAATTGTACGGGAATCCCTTCAATGATGATCTGCTCTTTGTGCTGTTTATACCCTCTCTTTTCAAGCCATGCATACAACGGCCTCAATGATACCAACGGTCCGGTATGTTGTGCGAGAATAATGAAAACGTCAAGGTCGAATGTCGTCAGCGGTTCAATGTAGAAAAGCGCCGCAATTCCGCCGCCAATCGCATAGCGCGAAAAAACGCCCGCTTCCTGCATCCTATTGATGATCTCCAGCGTCTTTTCCATAATGTTCTTCACACTCTTCGGTTTTATGCGCCCGACACCTGCCGTTGCAGGCGCGTCCCGCCCAGGCTCGCGTCAACCATGCCCGCCACCGACGCTATTACGGCTTCGTCGGGTTTGTCCTCGATTCGCAGGCCCTTTGTCGTTTCGGATTCCCTGCATAACGAGTTGAATTCCTCCCCTGTAAACAGCCCCACTGCGGGCGTGCGGAGCAGGTCGGCCAGCTCGAACATCACGTCTCGTCCCCCTACCACGATTTTCGACATGGCGAGGAGCGCCGCGGCGCGCGAAACCGGAAGGTCCGCTAATACCGGAAGCCCCTGCCGCGCCATCCACTCGGCAAGGTC
>DATFYJ010000481.1:0-5247 GCA_035315105.1 Chitinivibrionales bacterium | reverse complement strand
CTCGACGGTCCGGGGCAGATCACGTGGCACTTTGCAAACGAGGCGGTGTGGATCGACACGCCGGGCGCTCTCATGTCCGACGAGGGGAAGGACACGTGGCAGGCTTTTGTCGCGTCCCTGTCGCATGTAAGGCCCGAACGGCCCGTGGACGGCGTGGCGCTCGTGGTGAGCGCGGCCGATGTCCTCAACGCCGACGACAGGATGATAAAGGAAATGGCTTCCACGCTGCGGCGGAGAATAGACGAGCTCATCGCCGCGTGGACCATCGAATTTCCGGTGTATCTTGTTTTCAACCACGCCGACGGAATTCCCGGCTTCGCCGAATACTTCGGCGACCAGCTCACCCGGGCGCAGGAGCAAATCTTTGGCGCGACACTGTCGGCCGACCTTGACAAAATGCTTCCGCGGATCGCGTTCGCGCAGGAATTCTCGCTTCTGTGCAGGTCACTCACCGACCTGCGCGTCGACAAGCTGTACAAGGAAAAGGACGAAGCCCGGCGCCGGATGATATGCCGGTTCGTCATCCACTTCGAGGGAATCCAGGAAAAACTCGGTGCCTTTGCCGCCGAGCTGTTCAAACCGAGCAGCTACGAAGGCAGGCCGTTGTTCCGGGGATTCTACTTTACAAGCTGCCTCGAGATTGCTTCGGGCGAATCGCGGGACGAGACCGCCCGTCAGCCCGACGTCGGCCAGACCATTGCAAGCCACCCGCTTAATCCGCGCAGGATGCTTTCGCCGGAGGCGCCTCAGCAGAAGACCGACGGAAAATCCGAAGCGAGGTCGCTGTTCGTGCTGCCCCTGTTCCGCGAGCTCATGGTACGCGGAAAGGAACTCGTGACGGCCACGCAGAAGCGCACGCGCCGTGCATTCCTCCGACATTACCTGATTACCGCGGGAATTGTGGCCGCGGCGTGCCTCATTATCGGTCTCATGGTTTCGGGACTCTTCACCTCGCGCGAGCTGCTCGAATCGGTGCAGGCCGATCTCTCGGCCGCGCCGCCGTCAGCAGGCGGGGGCGACCTGCTCGCACAGTATGCTTCACTCGACGCGACCGGGAAAGCCGTGGCGCGGCTCCAGGGATACGAAGACCGCGGCGCGCCCGTGCTTGCGTGGGCGTTCGGGTTCTACCGAGGCCGCGAGGCGCTCGACCGGCTCAAGGCAGCGTATTTCGCAAAAATCAACAACCTGCTGGTGGTCCCTGCCGTCAAGTATCTCGAATACCAGCTATGGGACAAGGTGCAGGGATACGGCGAGCTTGCCGGGCCTGATTACGACAACGTGTACAGCGCGCTCAAGGCATACCTTTCCATGTCGGAAACCATGACCGGCCGCCCGAAGGATATCGACACCGTGTTTCTGCGACCGGTGTTGCTTGACGCGTTAGAGAAGTCGCTCATGAGCGCCCAGAACGGCCAGGCGCGGCTGCCCGAACAGGTCGAAAAGATCCTCAGCGAGAACATGGGCGTGTACCTGCTGTTCCTCAAGCGCCAGGCCATCCCGCCCATCCAGGAAAACCAGCGTCTGGTGACGCTCGCGCGCACGAAGCTGCGCCGCCTGCCGAGCGCGCAGGCGCTGTACGAGTCGGTGATCAACCGGGTGAGCCAGGACGCGCCGTCCATTTCGCTCGACCAGATCCTGGCCCGCAAAGAGGAGGGCATCCTCAAGGCCGGCCGCGCCATCAGCGTGCTTTACACGCAGGAGGGCTGGGACAAGTTCGTGGCCGACGCCGTGGCTAGGGCCGCTGCCGATCCCTTCAAACTCGACTGGGTAATAGGCCTTTCGGCCGACCAGGTCCCCGGTGAGACGCTTGATAAGAAAAAACTGTACGCCGACATGGTCGCCGCGTATCTCACCGATTTCACCTCCCAGTGGCTCGGTTTTCTCTCTTCCGTCAAGATCGATCCGTTCGGCGATCTGGGCAGGACCCAGCGCATTCTGCTCAAGCTCACCGCAGAGAAATCGGAGCCGGCCGTGCTGCTGGCCACGGTGGCCGACTACACCCTGCTCAAGAAGGAGAGCGTGGCCGACAAGGCCGGCGGCGCCGTTCTGGACGCCGCGTCGAAAGTCCCGGGCGGGCAGGCACTGGCCGCATCAGCGGCAAAGGTGCAGACCGAGGCGAACAAGGCCGAAAGCGCGCTTGCGTTCTCTCTGGGGCAGAAGTCGCCGTTCGACGACCTTAACGCCACGTTCGATCCCCTGCGGTCGTTTGCGCGTTCCACCGGAGGCGCGCTGAGCGGATACGAAGGCTACCGCGACAAGATACAAACGCTCGCGGCGAAAATCGCGGCGCTGGAAACGCAGGGCGAGGACAACGCGCCCGCCGTGTTCACCGGCAAAGACGACGACCCTCTCCTCAACTGCTGGAAGTTCTCGCAGGCCGCGCTCGCCAACATGCCCGACAATCTCGCTTCGTCGCTCAAGGGCGTCCTCATGCAGCCGGTGGACAATGCCGCGGCGGCGGCCGCGGCCGTGCTCACCCGGACCCTTACCGGGCGGTGGCATGCCGAAATTGTAAAGCCGTTCACCGCCAAGTTCTCCGGGAAATATCCGTTCTCGCCGAGGGGCGAGGACGCCGCGTTCGCCGACGTCATGGATTTCTTCCGTCCGCAGACCGGCACATTCTGGGGGTTCTACGATCGCGTTCTCACGCCGTATCTCGTGAAAACCGCCTCGGGGTGGATGGTGAAACCCGTCGGGAGCCTCGCGCTCAATTTCAATCCGCAGCTCGCTTCGTCGCTGGTGAGCGCGGAGCGCGTGCGCGACATCTTTTTCAAGCCGGACGGCACGGTGAGGCCTTTGTCAATTACCATGACGCCGGCCGCCTCCAACAAGAACAGTGCGAAACTCGAGGTGAACGGCCAGACGTTCGACCTGGCGCCCGGCGGACGGCCGGTCACGGTGACCTGGCCCACCGACGCCGCGCCTCTCGGCGCCGCGCTCAAGATAAGCGTGAGCTCCGACTTCACCCAGGACATTTCCTTTGGCGGCCCGTGGGGGTTTCTCAGGCTCATGCAGATCGCGCATGTCAACAAACTCAACGCCTCGACGCTCAATGCCCGCTGGCAGTCGAATGTTCAGAACATGTATATGGTTGTCCAGGAATACCGGGTGCAGGTGTCGGGCACCGACCACCCGTTCGGCGACGCGGTTTTTTCGGAGTTCGACTGTCCGACGGAGTTGTTTGTTGCAGAAGGAAAGAAGTAGGGATGCTCACCGAAGGCGGTGCGGTCAGAGAATCTGCCCTTTTGTCTTCGAATATTCTTTGATGATCCTCACAAACCGGTATATCGAGCTGATCGTTCTGGCCGATATCCTGTGCCAATTATGGTTCAGAACAATAGTTCCCACGCGCGCCGTCTTGCGTATGTGGCCGGCCAGATCCATGAGAACCTCGATCTGGTCCGGGTTGAGAGGGATCAATATGCGCCCGGGTTCGCGCTGCACGGTTCCGCCGTATATTTCCACAAGATCGACTATTCCCTGGCTGAGCGGAATGGAACCCAGCAGTTCAAAAACGAATTTCCCGCGCGCGCCCACGGTGACGAACATGGAGCAGAACTGCGTGAGGTCGTCGTTTTCGTCCATGTCGTCTATCTGGATCGCGGAATCCTTCCTGATGGTTCCTGTAAGAAACTCCTTTTCACCAAGATAAGCCTCCGCCAGGTATTGCCTAAGCCGTGTCGACATGACAGTTTTCCTTTGCACCTTTTACTGCGGCAAATGGGTTTCCATAAAAAAGATACTTGGTTCACCGAGCAGCTGCCAACAATTCACGGAATGCATGCCGGATCACCGGAGAAGTTTGCGGGATGTCACGGCATAAGCTTCTACAAGGCATTTGCTTTCCAATCCGTTTTTTTTCTTGACCGGGGCCTGTCGTACAAACAATATTTAGGGGCATGGATATCAGTACGATATCCTGTTTTATTTTACAATTAAATTTTAAGAAAGGTTGTTGTTTATGGCGACAGGAGTTGTTAAGTGGTTCAACAGGTCCAAAGGCTACGGCTTCATCAAACCCGATGACGGCTCGAAGGATGTGTTCGTCCATTTTTCCGCCATCATTGGAGAGGGCGTAAAGGATCTCAAGGAAGGCGAAAAGGTTGAGTTCGAAATCGTTGTGAATCAGAAGGGACCGAATGCGAAGGACGTGAAGGTGGTCGCATAGTCCAGCGGATTCACATTGTTTTACAGATAAGCAGACTATCGCCGGATGCCGTACTTTCCAGTACGGCATTTTTTTTGGCCTGCAGGCGACCCCGCGCTTACCTTGCGGTCGAGCATTTTATATTTTTGTAAAGAACAGGCCGCCTCTTTTTCACCCGGCTGGTCCGCTCAGTACGCACATGGTAAACGGCATGCCGCCATTTCTCATCCCATCGCCTGCCGGCCGTGCGCGAGCACGCGCGGTCGGGCAACGAACCCTGTTTGTTCTGTGGGCCATGGTGGCCATGTTGTGCCGAGATGCCTGGGGCGCAAGCGGAGGGGCCTTTCTTCAGGAACAATTCGCGGAACTTGATTCTTTGTTGTTGCGGACCGCGGCGCTCCCCAAAACAAGTTTGAAAGAGAACGAACCCGTCAACGCGTTTTTCCACAGGCTTCTCGGGCGATACTCCGAAATCGTGCAGATTTTGCGCACCAATGCAAAAGGAATCATCGTTAACGATGCGGAGCAACTGGGCAGGCCGGAGGAACTGCGCATCGACGCGTCAGACAGCGCATGGCATTCCAATCCGTGCAGGAACCTCGGGCCATGGCACAGTCCTCTCATGAAGGAGAACCGGCGGCCCTACCTTGTCTGGAGCAGGCCGCTGACGGTGCGCACGGCAATCGGCAGACAACAGTTCCACGGCGTGGTGGCATTCAAGATCGACGTGTTCGCCTGTTTGAAGAATTTTGCGGCGCATGTCAACGGCCCGTTCGAGATCCTTCTTGACGGCAGGAGCTTTTACTACCTTTCGTGGTCCGACACCATTCCTTTTAACGAAACGAGCGTGGCGATTCCCGGCGCCATTGTGCTCGCTCTTCGCCTGCCGAAAACCGGGGTGGAAGTCCGGCCGTTGCCGGCCGCCGGGCCGCAGGCGGCCGAACATGCCCCTTCCGGTCTGCACCCCGCCGAGGCCGAATCGTTGACAAAAGCGGAAGACAGCGGTGCGGCTTCGCAGGGAGAAACTCCCAT
Organism: Chitinivibrionales bacterium; assembly: GCA_035315105.1. GTDB lineage: Bacteria > Fibrobacterota > Chitinivibrionia > Chitinivibrionales > FEN-1185 > FEN-1185. Next base: position 68 of record DATFYJ010000481.1, on the reverse strand, counting down.
GCAGCGGAGCAGGGTGTCCGGCGACCTGTGGCTGTGGGTCGCGGCCGCCGCCCTGATAATAGCGGCCG
>DATFYJ010000480.1:0-2815 GCA_035315105.1 Chitinivibrionales bacterium | reverse complement strand
AATGGTGACACTTCTGCGGTAGAATTTTCCGCGCGTCCCTTTTGAAAAATCATATTCCTTTTTCATGCTACTACATTCTCCCATATTGGTGATGTTCTTTTTGAGATGCTTTTCTTGCTGAAAATATCCGAATTCTTGTCTGCGTTTCGTTTATTACTTCAAACGTATGATGTGCAACAATGAGGATGCCTGTTTGACTGATACCAAGGGTGATCCATCTCTCTTCAGTCTCACTATGCTCATCGTCGAAAATGGTCAAGGCTCGTGGATCTGAAAATACAGATGCCGAAAGTTCAAAACTAATACCATGCTTGCGTATGTTGAGATAATTCTTAACAGAATCCCATTCAAAGTTATATAGCAACAACAGATCCTTTCCGCGTCTGTGGGAAAATACTATTGTGTGGAAATGGTGATAGTTATTTTCTTTTCGATGAAATTTTGAAGGAATCGCTGTTTGTTTTCATTAAGCCGCCCGGCCTTTCCCCCCTCACCCCAGCCACTCCCTCAAATATTTCCCCGTCGCGCTTGCCGGATTCTTCGCGATCTGCTCCGGCGTACCTGTCGCTAATACCCGTCCTCCGTTGTCCCCGCCCTCGGGACCCAGGTCGACTATCCAGTCCGCGCATTTGACAACGTCGAGGTTGTGCTCGATCACGATCACGGTGTTTCCCTTGTCAACCAGCTCGGCGATCACGTTCATGAGCATCTTGATGTCCTCGAAGTGCAGGCCCGTGGTCGGCTCGTCGAGGATGTACATGGTGCGGCCCGTGCCGCGGCGGGCGAGTTCGGCTGCGAGCTTGATGCGCTGCGCCTCGCCGCCGGACAGTGTGGTGGCCTGCTGGCCGAGGTGGATGTAGCCCAGGCCCACGCGCGACAGCACCGAGAGCTTGTTTTTGATCGACGGGATCCTGTCGAAGAACACGAGCGCTTCGTCGACGGTCATGTCGAGAACGTCGGCGATTGATTTTCCCTTGAAGGTTATTTCCAGGGTCTCGCGGTTGTACCGCTTGCCGCGGCAGGTTTCGCACTGGACGTAGACGTCGGGCAGAAAGTGCATCTCGATGCGGATCACGCCGTCGCCCTCGCACGTTTCGCACCTGCCGCCCCTCACGTTGAAGCTGAACCGGCCCGGGTTGTACCCGCGTATCCTGCTTTCCGGCAGCATGGTGAACAGCGTGCGCACGTGGTCGAAGGTCTTGGTGTAGGTGGCCGGGTTGGAGCGCGGCGTGCGGCCGATGGGCGACTGGTCTATGGAAATCACTTTGTCAAGGAGCGCCAGGTTCTTTATCTGTTTGAACGGGAGCGACTGGAGCTTGGCGTTGTTGAGCCTCCGCGCCAGCGCGGGGTAGAGGGTCTGGTTGACGAGCGTGCTCTTGCCCGAGCCGGACACGCCCGTGACGCACACGAGCATGTTGAGCGGGAATGAGACGTCGATGTTCTTGAGGTTGTTGCCCGTGGCTCCGATTATGTCAAGCGAACGGCCGAGACCCTGCCGACGCTGCAAGGGGAGGGGGATCACTCTCTTCCCGCTCAGGTACTGGCCGGTGAGCGACGCGGGGTTTGCGAGGATCTCCTTGGGCGTGCCCTCTGCCACCAGGTATCCGCCGTGCACGCCCGCGCCCGGGCCGATGTCGAGAATGCGGTCGGCCGCGAGCATGGTCTCGCGGTCGTGCTCGATCACCACCACGGTGTTGCCCAGGTCCCGCAGCGACACGAGCGTGTCGAGCAGCTTGCCGTTGTCGCGCGGGTGAAGCCCGATGCTCGGCTCGTCGAGGATGTAAATCACGCCCGTGAGCCGCGAGCCGATCTGCGTGGCGAGCCGGATGCGCTGCGCTTCGCCGCCCGACAGCGTGGCCGAAGCACGCTCGAGCGAAAGGTATGAAAGCCCGACATTCACCAGAAACGACAGCCGCTCGTGTATTTCCTTGAGGATCTGCTTTGCAATCTGCTCCTTGCGCTTTTCGAGCGTCAGTTCCGCAAAGAACCGTTTGAGGCCGTCAATGGACATATGCGAAAGATCCGCAATGTTGCGGCCGTCAATAAGAATGGCGAGGCTCTGCGGCTTGAGCCGCTTGCCCTTGCACGCCGGGCAGGCACGCTGGGTCATATAGGCCTCGATCCACCGCCGGATCTCCTCGGACGTGGAATCGCGGTAGCGCCGCAGGAGGTTGGGGATCACGCCCTCGAAATGCCGCTTGAACTGGCCGTGGCCCTCGCCGGTGCGGTTCTGCCATTTCATGAGGAAGCGCTCGCCGCCGGAGCCGTTAAGAAGGATGTCCTTCTGCTTGTCGGAAAGGGACTTATACGGTTTGTCAAGAGGAATCGAGAAGTGCCTGCACACCGAGAGCATCATCTGCTGGTTCCAGCTGCCCATGGTGGTGGCGCCGTTCCACGGCACGATGGCGCCGGCAAGAAGCGTGAGCGACGGGTCGGGCACCACGAGGTCGGGATCGATCTCCAGAAGATAGCCGAGCCCGCTGCACGTCTCGCACGCGCCGAAGGGGTTGTTGAACGAAAACATGCGCGGCGACAGTTCGTCGTACGAAATGCCGCAGTGCGGGCAGGCGAGCAGTTGCGAGAAGACCATGGGCTCCCTGCCCGCCAGGTCAACGGCCACGGTGCCGTTCGACGAGAGCTTGAGCGCGGTCTCGAGCGAGTCAACGAGCCTGCCCTTGATGGAGGGGCTGTTTATCAGCCGGTCGATAACGACTTCGACCGTGTGCTTCTTGTTTTTGTCAAGCGGTATCTGCTCGTCGAGGGTGTAAATGATAGTATCCACGCGCACCCGCACGAACCCGTCCTTCTGCAGTTT
>DATFYJ010000479.1:0-3015 GCA_035315105.1 Chitinivibrionales bacterium | reverse complement strand
TGTGCACTCATCGGCATCGCGATGGCGAAATATTTTTCCGGCGGCGTGAGTGAACACTGGCGCATGATTCTGCTCATTGGAATCGTACCTGCAATCACCGTGCTTTTCATGCTCCTCGGGGTCCACGAACCAGAGGCATGGAAAAAATCCAAGGCACGCGGTGAAAAGGCGGAATTCAAGGTGCTGTTGCAGCCCGGACTCCGTTACAAGACAATCATGGGGTGCTTCATTGCTTCCATAGTCGTTTTGGGAACATGGGGCGTGTTCCAGTGGATTCCCTCGTGGGTGGATCAGATCGTGGGCGCCGACAAAACTCCGTTCCAGAAACCGGTGACCCAGATGTTCATGGCGTTCGGTCAGATCGCGGGTGCGTTTTTTGGAGGCTTTATTGCGGAATGGATAGGACGCAGAAAATCCTACGCCCTGTTCTGCACCGGCAGTTTTCTCGCCTCAGTCATTCTGTTCTATTTTGTCAGGTCGTACGGTCCGTTGCTCTGGACCCTGGCCGCAGTGGCCGGCGTTTTCAGCACTGCGTTCTTCGGATGGCTGCCTCTGTACCTTCCCGAGCTCTTCCCCACCCGCATCAGGGCGACGGGCGAAGGCATCACCTACAACTTCGGCCGCATCCTTGCCGCGGTCGGTGTTTTCGCCGGCATTGGAAACCTCTACCATTTCTTCGGCACCGGCCCGAGGGCCTTTGCAAAGGCGAGCACCGTCATGGCCACGGTGTATATTGTCGGGCTCATTCTCATATGGTTCCTGCCCGAAACAAAGGGACAGAAACTGCCGGAGTGATCACAGGACCGACCATGCGATAAAAACAGCGCCCCTTTCTGCAAAGGGGCGCTTGCGTTAATGCGGGCAACCGACAACCGGACGATTGAAGATCATCTGGCGACCGTCATCACTTTTGTTTCGGAATAACCCGAGGTTCGCAGCCGATAGAAGTAGTGCCCGCTGCGCATTATGCTCACGGAGAAATGAACCTCATACCAGGTGCCGCCGGGCACATTGTTCTCCGGAACCGCAAAGTATCCCACTTCGCTCAATTTCGCATCATACAGCGTGAGGCTCACCGGACCCAGTTCCTTGACAAAATACCAAATGACGGTGCCGGCCGAGGCAGGATTGGGGTTGTTCTGGAGCAGCGTTGAGCTTGGGGGTGTGTACTGGGTCTTGAAAGGCCTAACGATGGTCGCCCCTGCTGCAGTGCCGTGGCATGCAGGAGAGGAACCCGCGCGCGCCGTGTCGGCGCACGGTGACGAAGCCGCCCATTCCGCGCACGCTATCGACAGAACGACTGCAAGCGGAAATCGCATTTGTCTACCATGCTTCCGGCGGGAAGCAAAGAACCCCGCGGACCGCCGCGGGGTTCTTTGGGGGACACAATCCGCCTCTTCTCCCCTGCGCCCGATGGACCGGCCTCCGCTACTGGTAGCTTATGACCACGCTGTTGAGGCCGTCGAGCAATGTGCCCGGGTCCTTGGACGGAATATACGTCACGTGAGGAGTGTAGGAACCTGCCGCTCCGCCAAGCGGGATGGTGTCGACGTAGAGAATGTTGTAGATGCCGGTGACATGCGCCTCGAAGCACATCCGGAACGATCCCGCCTGCGCGCTGATCGAATCGGGATTGCAGTCGATGGACGATTTTCCCCACACGGGAGTGGCGCTGGTCACGGCATCGACCGCGGGCTGGTTGGTGGCCACCAGATTGTCCCATTTCGCGGTGTCCACCGCGGTGAGCCATGCGCCGCAGGCGTTGACCGGATCGGTGATTCCCGTGGTGGAGAGCCACGGCGTGACGTACAGGGTCCTTATGTATTTCGCGGTCATGTCTTCGGCCCAGATCGCAAGCACCTGGTCGATTGCGTCATGCGAGGAAACGGTGTCCTGAGACAAGTTGAAATTGAAGGTGAGCAGTTTCTTTGAAGCCTGGGCAGCGGTTTTCATCATAATCACATGCGTTCCCTGAAAGGAATCCAGCGGCAAACTCACCGGGCTGAACCCGCTCGCAGTCACGTTAAGAGTTCCGACCCTGGCGGCTTTCTTGGCAGAAGGGCTTGCCGGGGCATTGCCCGTTGTCTTGCGGAAAACAACCTGGCCTGCCGTCAGGCCGCCCGCAAGCGGGACCCTGAAGTGCGACACCTGGTCCCCGATTTTCACGCTCATCACATAGGTCTGGGAGGCCGAAAGCCCGGCAAACGGGTTGACCCGGTAGCTTCCGGACGACATCATGCGGTTGCCGACGGTGAGCACCTGCCTGCCCTGCAGCGTGAAAACGTCAATCTTCACAAGTTGCGAAGAAGGCCCCACGAAAAAGTGGAGGCCGTCGGAGCTTAGCACGGGCCTGGAACTAATGGCGGATTTGACAAGCGGCGTCCGGACGCCCGCTGTGGCCAGGGCGTCAAACCCGTAGTTGCCGGACAAATCGGACGTTGTGTCAAGATTTACTTCGGGAATGGTGATGGAGGCGCCGACGATGCCTTTCCCGGTCAGGTCGGTGATTCTTCCAGTTATGCCCACATACAGGGTATCAGCCGCGTTCGACAGGCCGAACGCAGCCAAGAGGATCGCTGCTGCAAAGAACAAGGTTTTTTTCGACATGTACTCCTCCTTTGGTTGGTCGTTATGTGCTCTGTATTATTATGCCTTGATTTGTATGTCTTTTTCAATAAGGATCATGATAAAATATACTTGGAGGAACTTACCATAATTTATCATTATTTTCCGCGCCGCACCCGCATTTTTTCTTACCTGGGGTAAGGAAATTAAGAGGGACTGCTGCGCGGGAAGGGTGAACCCGTTTGTATATTTAGGACGGAAACCGGGAAAGGGGGCGTTTGATGAAAAGCCGATTCTTTTCTCTCGTTCTGCTTGCTGCCGGCGTACTGTCGTTTGCCGCTGCTGCGCCCAAGCCGGTTGTTGCCCTGGACTGCTACCACAACACCGAAACCCCGGCGCATTATACCTGGCAGAAGGTGGGCCTCGGCGGCTATTCGCAGTTTGCCCAGA
>DATFYJ010000478.1:0-2012 GCA_035315105.1 Chitinivibrionales bacterium | reverse complement strand
ACGCATAGCCGTCCCTTTCCATGTCGTCCCATTTGTAAAGAGGATTTCCCCAGAGCTGTCCCGTGGCGCAGTAGTAGTCGGGCGGGACGCCGGACACCCGGAGCGGCCTGCCTCCCCCGTCGAATTCAAACAGGGAAGCGTTTGCCCATGCGTCAACGCTGTCGAGCGCCACGTACATGGGAATGTCGCCGATGAGCCACACGCCCTTCGATTTCGCGTATTCCCGCACCGCGCTCCACTGTTCAAAGAAGACATACTGAAGGAACGCGTGGTACAGAAGTTCGTCCGCGTTCGACCTTCCGAAGGCGTCAAGCGCGTCCTGGTCGCACATCATAAGATCTCTGTCCCATGCGCTCCAGGGCCGGCCGCCCTGCTGCCGCTTGACTGCGCAGAACAACGTGAACCTGTCGAGCCACGACGCCTGCTCTTCGCAGAACGCAAGAAGATCGTCCTGGTCCTTGAACCGGGCAAACGCGGCGCGAAACAGACGCTCCTTTTCCCGCGCGACCCTGGCAATGTCGATTTTCTCGGCAGGCAAGGGCGGGACGCCGGCTATGTCATTTCTGGTGAGCAGTCCCGCATCGAGAAGCTTCTGCGGAGAAACGAGAAGCGGGTTTCCGGCGAATGAGCACACACAGTGGTAGGGCGAGCCGTGTTCATCGCACGGCCCGAGCGGCAGAAACTGCCAGAACGACTGCCCCGCCTCGGCGAGCATGTCGATCCACGTAAAAACGGCATCGCCCAGATCGCCGATACCGAACGGCGAAGGAAAGGAGGTGGGATGAAGAAGAATACCGCAGGCTCGATCTGGAGCAGCCATGTGCACATTCCTCCGGTACGGAGAACAATTATCTCGCAAAGAACGCAAAGGCCGCGCAGATGCCGATCAATGAGCCACCTTTGTTTTTCTTTCTCCCTTTGCGAACTTTGCGCCCCCGATTCAGTCGAGGGCAAGCCTTTGCGGTGAATTCTTGATACCCTGGATTATTCGGTTCCACCCGGCGCACTTGTTTGCAGTTCCCTAATCGTGTCGCGCAGCAGCGCCGCAAGCTCGAACTCCTCCCGCGCAATCGCATCGGTCAATTCGCGGCGCAGCTTCTCAAGGTCGGCGCCGGCCATGAGGGCGGCGCCGCGGGCCGCATACCGCTTGCCGCGATGCTCCTTCGCGCGCACCGACTCGATGTCTTTCTCGAACTCCTTGTAGCAGGCCGGGCATCCGAGCCTGCCCGTGGCCTTGAACTCGGACAGCTTCGTGTGGCAATGGCCGCATTCGCGGTCGTCTTCCTGCTCTGAAAGCGGTGCGGCCCGCACCTGCTGATGTTCGGGACCGATTTCCCGCAGCACACCTTCCTGCCGCACTTCCACCATGATCCCTTTCGATCGCGCGCACGTTTCGCAAAGATGAAAGACCGTGGTCACGTTGTTGGAAATCTGGGCGATGTGGACCGTGGCGGGAGACGAATGGCATTGTTCGCAGGGGGTCATGGGTGCTTAATCCTTTTGTCAACAGGTATCACTTACTGATTATCTTCCCGTCCTCTATGTAAATCGTCCTGTGCATTCCCTGGGTGAGCTCCGGATTGTGCGTTGCAACGAGAAACGTCTGCCCCAATTCCTTATTAGCCTTCTGGAAGAGATCGATCAGGAGCCGGCCGTTCTTTTTGTCAAGATTGCCCGTGGGCTCGTCGGCGAGAATGAGCACGGGCTGGTTGAACAGCGACCGTGCCAGGGCAACGCGCTGGCGCTCGCCGCCCGACAGTTCAGAGGGATAATGGCTCGCCTGCCGCACGAGCCCCAGAAGTTCGAGCAGCTCCTTGGCGCGGGCGTCGCACTGCGCTCTGGTTTTTCCCGCGATCATGCCCGGGATCATAACGTTTTCGAGCGCCGTGAAATCGGGCAGCAGATGGTGGAACTGGAACACGAACCCCAGCGACAGATTGCGGAACGCGGCGAGCTGTGCCGCCGACACCCCGCCCAGCAGGCTCCCGTTGATGCGCACCTCGCCCGCCGTG
>DATFYJ010000477.1:0-14719 GCA_035315105.1 Chitinivibrionales bacterium | reverse complement strand
TGGCCTACCGTACGAATTTTACAAAGAGAAAAAAATTCGGCGCTACGGTTTCCATGGAACGTCGCATCTCTACGTTTCGCTCAAGGCGGCAGAGTTCCTCAAGCGGCCCTTTTCCGGCCTCGACATCATCTCCTGCCACCTGGGCAACGGCGCGTCGCTGTGCGCCGTGGACCACGGCAGGAGCGTGGACACATCCATGGGCTTCACGCCAACGCAGGGTTTACTGATGGGAACGCGCAGCGGCGACCTCGACCCGGGAATCCTGATCCACCTGATGCGCACCGAAAAAATGGGCGCCGACGACATGGAAAAGCTCATCAACAACAAGAGCGGGTTCCTGGGCGTGTCGGGCATCACCAACGACATGCGCGAGATAGAGACCGCAGCGCAGCAGGGCCACCACCGGGCGCTCCTCGCGTACAAGACGTTCTGCTACCAGATACGCAAGTACATCGGCGCGTACGTGGCCGCCATGCAGGGGCTCGACGCCGTGATATTCACCGGCGGGATAGGACAGGGGAGCGCGGGCGTGCGCAGCCTGGCATGCCAGGGCCTGGGCTACATGGGCATCGAGATCGACGAGACAAAGAACCGCGCCATAGACGGCTTCGCGTCGGTAAACGACATATCGGCCGATGGCGCCCGTGTGAGGGTGCTGGTGGTCCCCACCGACGAGGAGCGCATGATCGCCCGCGAGACCATCCGCGCCGTGGCGTCCGGCTACATCGGCGACATCCTGCAGGCGCAGAAGAGCACGCCCGTGCCCATCGAGGTGTCGGCGCACCATGTGCACCTGGCGCCGGAGCACGTGGAGGCGCTGTTCGGCAAGGGCAGCACGCTCACGCCGGAGCACGAGCTGTCCCAGCCGGGCCAGTTCGCGTGCAAAGAAACGGTAAACCTTGTCGGCCCCAAGGGACGCGTGGAGCGCGTGCGCGTGCTCGGGCCCGTGCGCAAGGAGACGCAGGTGGAAATCGCCATGACCGAGCAGTTCAAGCTCGGCATCCACCCGCCCATCCGCGAATCGGGCGACCTGGAAAACACGCCCGGCATCACCATAGAGGGATCGGCCGGCTCCGTCGCCATCCCCAAGGGCGTGATCTGCGCATTGCGCCATATCCATATGTCAACCGAGGACGCGCTGCGGTTCGGGCTGCGCGACAAGTTCAAGGTGCGCGTGCGCGTGGAAGGGGAGAGGGAATTGGTATTTGGTGATGTTCTGGTGAGGGTGAATCCGCAGTTTAAGCTGGCAATGCATATCGATACCGATGAGGGAAATGCGGCGAATATCAAGACGGGCGCGGTGGGGCATATAGAGGCGGTTCAAACAAGAGACTAAATTAGTTGCCCTAAATCAAGTAAAAAGATTGGGCGTTCCCCTCGCTACGCTCGGGTCGGTCTCCCTGCGGGCTCGGCTGTTCGCCTCGTTGCCGGACAGCCCCTATGCCTATCGGCGGGGTCGGCCGGCAATCCCGCCATGGCGGGACCCTTCGGTCCACCTAACGCGCGGGCAGAAGGAAAGGGCCGCACAAGTTTGGTGCGGTATTATTTAGGTTCTTCTTGATTGAGGCCTTCCGGGAAAGTATCATTAAATGTCAAGGCCCTTTCCCCGCCACCCTGCGCGAAATCAAAAAACGTAAATGGAACCTTCTAAACTCAAATTTATTACCAATGATGCTGGGAATACAGTACTAAACCGGCTTTCCGAGGTTCTCCCAAAAACGGAGTGGTTTGATTGCCTTGTCGGCTATTTTTTTATCAGCGGATTTTTCCGCGTCTACCCACATTTGCAAAATGTAAGCCGTATCAGGATACTGATCGGACTTAAAACCGATACCGCAATCCCCACAGCAATTGAAGCGGCCGAAAAAGCACTATCGCACGCCGAAACCCTCTCCTTGCTTTCAAAAGAGATAAGATACGAGCTGGGTAATTCCAATGATGCATTGGAAATAGAAAATGGCGTCCGTTGTTTTGTCGAATGGACCAAGACGGGAAAGCTCGAAATACGGGTTTTCCCTTCCCATAAAATCCATGCTAAGATCTACATCGCTACGCCATCTACGATTGCGCGGGTGCAGAACGTCTATCACGGTACGGTCATTACCGGCTCCAGCAATCTCACGGAAGCCGGATTAAGCGAAAATCTTGAGTTCAACGTGCAGCTCACCGACCCGGAAGATCACGATTACGCGCTGCGGCGTTTCGAGGAGTTATGGGCGCAGAGCGTTCCGGTCGAAAGAACTAGGGAGACCATCATAAAGATTGTTGAACATGATTCTCCTTATGCAAGCTTCACGCCCTATGAACTTTATTTGAAGTTTCTCACGGAATATTTCAGGGAAGAACTGGGCAGGACTACCGGAAGCGGAACGGACTGCTATCCCCGCGGGTTTAAGGAACTCAAATATCAAGCAGATGCGGTTGATGCGGCTTTTTCCATCCTAAAGCAGTATCATGGCGTATTTCTTGCCGATGTTGTGGGTCTGGGTAAAACCTATATGGCGGCCATGCTGGCGCTAAGGCTTGACGGACGGTGTCTGGTAATTGCGCCGCCTGCCTTGCTTGACCGAAAAAATCCGGGATCATGGCCCAATGTGTTCGGCGACTTTCTTGTGCGCGGCTATATATGCGAATCCATCGGCAAGCTTGACGCTTTGTTAAAGCGCGATCTCTCGGTGTTCAAATATGTTTTTGTGGATGAGTCCCACCGGTTCAGGACCGATGACACCATCCGGTACGACCAGCTTGCGCAGATATGCCGGGGCAAAGGGGTGATTCTGGTTTCCGCTACCCCTTACAACAATGCGCCGCAGGATATTCTGAGCCAAATCGGGCTCTTTCAAAAACCACGCAGCAGCGATATTCCCAATGTAAGAAATCTTGAACAGTACTTCGGTGCGCTTCGGAAACGGCTTGAGGGACTGGACAGAATTCAACATCGTAACCAATACATGTCGGTCATGCGCGACAATGCCGCGACGATACGCGAAAATGTCCTTAAGTACCTCATGGTACGCAGGACCAGGGGAGAAGTGGAAACCTATTATGGCGAAGACTTGAAGAAAAACAAGGTGCGTTTCCCGCGGGTGTCCAATCCTATTCCTCTGTTTTATGGTTTTAACAAAGCTGAAAACGATGTCTTTACCTGCACCCTTGAATGCATAACCTCCAAGGCCTTTCATTATGCACGGTATAAACCGCTTTCCCCCGAATATTACCTCGGCAGGCATGAACAATCCCTTGCGCAGGGCCAGAAGAACCTTGCCACGTTCATGAAAATCCTGCTGGTAAAAAGACTGGAAAGCAGTTTTGCAGCATTCAGGCTCAGCCTCGACCGATTCATCGCTTCGTACGACTCCATGATAAAAATGGTTGAAACAGGATGGATATATACCAGCGACGTTTACGGTATGAAAATTTTTGAATACCTGGAAAACGGGAATGACGAAGCAGTGCAACGGCTGATTGACGAAAACAAGGCGGAACGGTTTCCGGCAAAATCGTTTGCGCCGGTGTTCGTGGAGCATCTGCGAAGCGACATAAAGGCGCTTAAGTCATTGCGAAAGACATGGGAGCAGGTGACGCGGGACCCCAAATGGCTAAAATTTAAAAAGATTCTAAAAACCGATGATCGGCTTCATAATAAAAAGATCATAATTTTCAGCGAATTTGCCGAAACTGCGGAATACCTTGCCAGACGCATAACCGATGAGGTTGACAAGCGCACAGTCCTTTTTTCCGGTAACACCAGCGAAGGCGTACGGGAGCGAATCCTTGACAATTTCGACCCTGGCGCAACGCACCCGGCAAACGACATCAACGTGCTTGTGACCACCGATGTCCTTGCCGAAGGCATCAACCTGCACCGCTCGAACATCGTCATCAACTATGATATCCCTTGGAACCCCACCCGGCTGATGCAGCGTGCGGGCCGTGTAAATCGCATCGGCACCGAACACAAGGAAATCCACATCTTCAATTTTTTCCCGTCCGAAGAAGGCAATGATGAAATTGCGCTAAAGGAGGCGGCAGTCGCCAAGATTCATGCTTTTATATCGATGCTGGGCTCAGACGCCAGGCTGCTTACCGAAGAAGAGGAAATAGAGCACCACGGTCTTTTTAAAAGGTTGAATTCAAAGGCTGGTGTCACCGGCGAAGACTCACCGGAAAACAGCGAGCTTCGCTATCTTTCGGAAATACGCGCCATTAAAGAACAGAATTCCGATTTGTTCAAACGGATAGCCGGCCTGCCGCGCAAGGCGCGCTCGACGCGCGCCGTGGAAAGGCCGACCATCGGTCTGCCTATACCCGGCGTTCTTACCTATTTCCGCAAAGGAGCTTTGGATAAATTTTTCGTTTGCGGGACCGCCGCAGGTGAACCGCAGGAGCTCGATTTTCTCGCGGCAGCAGGGGTTTTGAAAACAACCGTCAACGAAACCTTGAAGAACATTCCGTTAAACGATTTCTATACCCAGCTCGATCGTAACAAAAAGTCATTTGCAACTATTACATCGCCCGCAACCGAGCATGTGGAAGGGGCCTCTAAAATCGGCCCCAACGAAGGATATATTATTAAGCGGCTGCGGGCGCGGGAATTCCGGCGCGGCGATGAGATTCCCGACGAAGACAGGGCGTTTGCCGCCCTGGTCAGAAAACTTTTTGAGCAGGGTGTCATTAAACAGCACACGGCCACCAAGGCGAAGCAGGCGCTTGAAAAGATCGAGAATCCGGCACAGGTGATTGCGGCGCTCCGTGCCGCCATACCCCCGGAATATCTGCGCCAAACGGATGTTATGAATACAAAAGAAGAAGAGAAGCCCAGTGAAGTGATCCTGTCATCATATCTTGCGGAATAGAAACTCATGGACAAGCTCCAGGCGCGCCGACTGGTAAGCAATACCTTCAAGGCCGCGTTCGACAAGAAACGGTTCCGTGATTTTATCAACGAACTCCTCAACGGCTTCGATGAGTCGACATCAATTCAAATGCAGGTACCCGACGCCTTTTCGGCCCATGTAAAGAGCTGCCAGCGCATCGGCACCTGCACTTCGCCCGCGGACGAAAAAATAGATATCCTTATCGTAAACACCACCGAACCGTACAAGCTGGAACGCACCCGTACCGCACTGCGCGATTTTGTCGCGCACAAACTCAAGCGCGACGAAGACTACAAGGAAGCCGGTCTGGTGGCGTTCGTTTCGCCCGATGCATCATCATGGCGGTTTTCGTATGTCCGCATGGAATATCTTAACAAGCGCGATCCGCAAACCGGTAAAATAAAACCCGAAGAGAGGCTCACACCGGCCCGTCGATATTCTTACATCGTGGGTGAACGTGAGGAATGCCATACCGCCCAGTCGCGGTTTCTGGCGCTCTTGCAGGACACCGAAAAGAAACCGACGCTTGCCGACCTCGAAACGGCCTTTTCCGTTGAGGCCGTAACCAAAGAATTTTTCAGCCAGTATGTTGATCTGTTCGAACGGATCCATACGGCCCTAGAAAGGCTGGTCAAGAAAAACAGCGCCATTCGGGAGGACTTTAACAAGAAAAACATACAGACCGTCGACTTTGCCAAGAAACTTCTCGGCCAGATCGTGTTCCTTTACTTTGTGCAGAAGAAAGGATGGCTGGGCGTCGCCCAGGGCCAAAACTGGGGCAGCGGTCCGCACGATTTCCTCCGCAAACTTGCAAAAGGGGAATACCGCAACTACGATAATTTCTTCAACGACGTCCTCGAACCATTGTTTTACCACTCGCTTGCCAGCGACCGCGGTCACGAATCGATTTGCACCCATTTAAAGTGCCGTATCCCGTTCCTCAATGGCGGTCTCTTTGAGCCCATAGGACATTATGACTGGAAAAAGACCGAAATAGTGCTGCCGAATGATTTGTTCACCAACAACAGAGAAACGTCCGCCGGAGACATCGGCGACGGTGTGCTCGACGTTTTCGACCGGTACAACTTTACGGTCAATGAGTCCGAGCCGCTGGAAAAAGAAGTCGCCATAGACCCTGAAATGCTCGGCAAGGTCTTTGAAAACCTCATTGAAGAAAACCGGCGCAAAGGCCTGGGCGCGTTCTACACCCCGCGCGAGATTGTGCATTACATGTGCCAGGAAAGCCTTATCAATTACCTCGACGCGGCGATCAACACGATAGAAAAACCGATGGTTGACGAAAAGCCCGAACAGGGCGACATTTTCCGAAGGTCTTCCGAAAAACAACTTTCGCTCAAAACGCCTGTGCGAAAAGAAATAGTCCCGCGCGAAGAAATTGCCCTGTTTGTCCGCTCCGGCGACCAGGCCTCGCACTACGAGTACGCGCGGGTGGAAGGTACGGGCTATAAACGCCATCTGCCGGAAACCATAGAGCGCAACGCACGGTTGATAGACGAGAAATTGCGCGACATAGCCGTGCTTGACCCGGCCATAGGCTCGGGCGCGTTCCCGGTGGGCATGATGAGCGGCATCGTTCGCGCCCGGTGCGCGCTCACGCCTTACTTTAACGACCCGGCCGACCGCTCGGCCTACCACTTCAAACGCCACGCAATCCAGTATTGCCTGTACGGCGTGGACATCGACCCGAGCGCCGTGGAAATAGCAAAGCTTAGGCTCTGGCTTTCCCTTGTCGTCGACGAAGACGACGTAAAACAGATAAAGCCCCTGCCGAACCTGGATTACAAAGTGGTGACCGGGAATTCCCTGCTGGGGGTCGAGCGGACCATTTTCAACGACAAACTTTACCTTAAACTCGAAGAACTCAAGCCGCTGTTTTTCAACGAACCGGAGCACCATAGAAAAGAACAGATCAAAAGACAGATTGATGAGATCATCCATGAATTGACGAATGGAAAAGAGATTTTTGACTTTGAGATTTATTTTTCCGAAGTGTTCCATAAGAAGGGCGGGTTTGACGTGGTGATGGGGAACCCGCCGTATGTGAGGCAGGAGGAGATTAAAGAGTTCAAAGAGGAACTAAAAAGCAGATATCAGTGTTTTTCGGGTAGAGCAGACCTGTACGTCTATTTCTTTGAGAAGGGGATTAACAACCTTCGACCAGAAGGAACCTTAGCATTTATTTCTTCCAACAAGTACTTCCGCGCGGGCTATGGATCAGGATTAAGAGATTTCCTATCTAATAAGAATACAATAGTGCAAATAATCGATTTCGGTGATGCGCCTGTCTTTGATGCAACAGCTTATCCTTGCATAATACAAGTTGCCAAAGAGCACCCCGCCAAAATGCATGAAGTCGCATGTCTCACATGGAAACCGGATGCTGATCTTGTGAACTTTGCGGAAATCGTTATGCGCTATTCCCAGAAGGTGTTGCAAAAAGATCTAGGCGGAAATGAATGGCAGCTAGAGGTTGGGGTTGTTGCAGATTTGTTGAAGAAACTAAAAACAGACAGTGTTTCTCTCGGAAATCTATTAAATAGCAAGATCTATGCTGGCATCAAGACAGGCCTAAACGATGCGTTTGTTATTGACAATGTGACAAGAGATCGGCTAATCCGGGAGCAAAAAGCCAGCTCAGATATTATTAAGCCTTTCCTTAAAGGTAAGGATATCGCGCGTTGGTCCAGCGAAAAAACCAAACGATTCATCATATATACGGACGCAGATGTAGATATTGGGCAATATGCCACAGTGCGAGACTACTTGCGTCAGTTTAAGAATGAACTTGAAGGCCGGGCGCTGGATCAGAAATGGTACGAATTGCAGCAACCGCAACGAGCATTCGAAAAAACATTTCTACGGAAAAAGATTATCTACCCAAATGTTTCTTTAGGGCCAAGATTTTCTTTGGATACTGGGAATTACCTCGACATGACGGCCTTTTGTTTGGATTCAGAAAACCTTTCATTATTAGGGGTTCTTAATTCCAATGTCGTCCACTTTTTCTTCTTACATTTGGGTGTTCAGCGCAGAGGTGGATACCAGGAATTTAAGACGCAATATGTCAAGCAAATCCCAATACCCCCAAGTGTGGCGGACGGCATACCGGAACTAGACAAGGCAGTTAAGGAAATTATCCACATTTGTCAGTGTAGTTCTAAACAAGACCGCTCGCATGCGACGAAAGACATAGATGAAAAGGAGAAAAAAATCAACCTCCTCGTCTACTCTCTCTACCACCTCACTCCCTCCGAAATCTCCCTCATCGAATCCTCCGTCAGTCAACGTTGACAAGAGCAAACCCTGAGCGGGAGGGCCCATCAGAGAGGCGTTCAGGTCGGCGATTAACAGGTTGCTGCGGCAGGAAAAGTTGGAAAGGGATGGGGTGAGGTTGAGGGCGGTTGGTTAGGTATGAACAAATGTTGTAGGTGAGTCGTTCAGTGGAACCCTAAGCAACGCCCCGTCCATGGCACTTTTTATACTTCTTTCCGCTGCCGCAAGGACAAGGGTCGTTTCTGCCGACTCTGGGGAGAAGGGATTGGTTTTGTCCTTTTTTGTCTTCGTGGTCTTTAACAAAATCGATACAGTCTACGGATGGCATTCTAAAAGAAAAAACCGTTTTACCATCCTTGTTTGTGACTGCAAAATCCCCGCTATTTATTATGTCCATTCCTATGAGTACATCTGTTCCTGTTAAAACCCCCTGAGTGACTTGCAAAATTGGAATCACAATCTTATTCGGTAATCCGATGCTCACATAGTAGGTGGGAACGGTATCCGTACCGCTTGCAGTGTGGACTCTTGCCATGCCAGTCGGTTTAAGATTACATGATTGAACAACGTTTTTTGATATTACAGTTCGGGTTGCTCCCGTGTCCCATATTGCATTAAATGGCTTGTGGTCGATTTTCGGCAGCGGGGATTTTGGATCGAACGGAGAACCGATATGGGCGGGCGTTGCCAAGACATTGGTTATTTTGTCAACACGTGCTGTAAAACCGAAGACCTTTACTTTGGGCATCTAAGGAAGGCCTATACAAAAGCAAAGCGTGAGTGGTAGGTCGCGGAAAACGACTCGTCTCCGGGCGCGCATTTTTGGACCAGAAAAGTGCCCAATTCGTAATGCACTTTCGTTGTATTAATTGCTTCAAGTTCGGAAGAATAATCGCCAATCACTTGGCAATCCTTGATTACAATAAATCGCCCATTATATTTCTGAACCAGTTCGTCTTGATGGTCAAGATAATATTCAAATTCTTTTTCCAACATAACCTTTTCTCCCTCAACGGAAACGTTCTATTGACGCTTGCTCTATTTGTTATTTCGGTTGGTTCAACAAAATATTTAGCAGAAAGAGAAAATATAGTATAATTCTATGGCCTGAAACGACAAATTTCAAGATTGAATAATTGCCCAACGCCTTCGCTCGCTATGCGCCCGCGAATGTTCGACCAATGCAGCGATCACTTGCGCGCCGCGTTAGGCAGGACTGGAGGTCCCGCTAGAGCGGGATGCCGCCCGGACCCGGCCCTGTGGGCCATAGGGCCGTGGCGGCCCGAGGCCGAACGGCCGAGCCCGGAGGGAGACCGACCCCAATGAAAAAGGCGCATAGACCCGCGCCTTTTTTCATTGGGGGAACGCCCAAGTATGAACTAAAAAGATTATGCCTTTTCCGCCAACTCTTTAATTAATCTCTCCGTATCATCCCACCCGAGACATGGATCGGTAATCGACTTTCCATACACATTTTCATCCGGCTTCTGCGTTCCTTCCTCGATAAAGCTCTCGATCATGAGCCCGCGCACAATCTTTCGCAGCGTGGGGGACTGTCTTCTGTTCTCCATGATCTCGAGCGCGATCCTCGGCTGGTCCTTGTATCGCTTGTTCGAATTGGAGTGGTTGGTGTCGACCACGATTGCCGGATTGACAAGCCCGCGCCGGTGATATTTCTCTGCGCAGAGCATGAGGTCCTCGTAGTGGTAGTTGGGGATGTTCTGGCCGTAGTGGTTTACCGCACCGCGCAGCACCGCATGCGCGTACGGGTTGCCGCTCGTGCTCACTTCCCATCCGTTGTAGAGAAAAATATGGCCCGTCTGCGCCGCAGCAATGGCGTTGAACATCACTTCCATGTCGCCGCTCGTGGGGTTCTTGGCGCCTACCGGAACGTCAAGCCCGCTCACGGTGAGGCGGTGCGCCTGGTTCTCCACCGAGCGCGCGCCGATTGCTACATAGGAAAGCAGGTCTTCGAGGTAAGGATAATTTTCCGGGTACAGCATTTCGTCGGCGGCCGAAAGTCCGGTCTCGGAGAGCGCGCGGATGTGCATGCGCCGTATGGCGCGCAGGCCCTCCACGATGTTGGGTTCCTTCTGCGGGTCGGGCTGGTGCGCCATGCCCTTGTATCCCACGCCCATGGTGCGGGGCTTGTTGGTGTAGATGCGCGGCACAAGGATGAGGCGGTCTTTTACCGCTTCGCCTGTCTTGGCGAGCCTGTTGATGTAGTCGCACACCGCGTCTTCGTCGTGCGCCGAGCACGGGCCGACGATGAGCACGAAGCGGTCGGTTGTTCCCGACAGGGCATCGATGATGTCGCGATCGCGCTGCTGCTTAAGGTCGGTGAAGTACTTTGACAAGGGCATCTGGGAGAGGATTTCCTTGACCGTGGGGACTTTTTCGAGTTTCTTGAAGCTCATGAATATTTCCAATACAATTAATAATTGATATTTATGGATACCATTGAAATATACAATCAAAAAGAGTGTTCATGGGGGGAAGTATCCCCCTCGCTCCGGCCCGGCCGCGCCTCTTTACAAACCATTATTCTGGAGATGCGCGACCGGTCCTCCGCTACCCCCTCGTGGGTAGCCCCCAAGCAAGGTGATTTGCAAGAAAGAAACTTCGGCTGCGGGGGCACCGAGAAAGAGAGTTGAAAAGTTGAATGGTTGAAGAGTTTAAAATTCAAGGAGGACGCCCCTACTGATTTGTCGCGGATGCCGATTGGCGCGAAAAAGGGTATTTGACCGATAAGAATTCTGTCTCCGCGCGTTAGGCAGGACCGTAGGGTCCCGCCATAGCGGGATTGCCAGCCGACCCTCGCCGGAGGCGACTCGGGCGGTCCGGCAACGAGGCCGAACGCCGACGACCCTTGGAAGGACCCGAAGGGGTTGCCCGGAGGGAGGGCCGACCCGAGCGTAGCAAGGGGAGCGCCCAAGTTTTTTTGTCTTTACATGTATTCAATAATCGGCTATAATCTCCTCACCGTTGACAACAACGAGTCTCGCCTCCGGCTCGCCCATGATAAGTTCTTCCAGCAGGTCGGCGCCGGGCTTCTGCGGGAACCGTAGCCCCACGACGTCGGCGCGCAGGCCGGCAGCGAGGCTTCCGATTTGTGAAGATGCACCGAGCGCGGCCGCCGGGTTTGATGTGATCCAGCGGAGCATGTCGGCCGCCGGCACATGGGGATATGCTCGCCGGGCGCAGAACAGCTCGTCGAACAGGTTCATGGAGCGCTCCATCGAGAGGCTCTCGGTCGCTGCGCAGAGCAGCGCGCCGCGGTTGATCGCGGCGTCGAGGGGAAAGGCCTTGTGGCCGGCTTCGCGCGAGTACTGGAAGCAGAGTACGATGGACGCGCCGAGCTCGGCAAGCCGCGAAAGCTCCTGGCCGTTGACGTAATTGCAGTGGTAGCAGATCGCGCCCGGCGGGATCAGGTTTTCCGAAAGCGCGCAGTCCATGGAGCCCGTGGTCACCCGGCCGAAGGGCCAGGGCTTTCTGCGCGTCATCTGAAAATAGAGGTCGCCGGTCTGATCGGAAAACGCCTGGAGCTCCTCTGCGCTCTCCGCGATATGGCACGACCATAAATACCCGTTTCGGCGTCCGAACTCGGCAAGGGCCGCGTGCGCATCAGGCGACAGGGAATACACCGAATACGGCCCGATGCCTGTGGCCTCGTGCTGCGCCGACGGACCTATCCTGCCGGAAAGGGCGGCTACGGTCCCTTGTTCCTCCTCGGCAGTCTCCGGGTGCACCTCGTGGAGCACGTACGAACGGATCGGCTCCTGTGCGAGCACGCGGCCGGAAATTCCCCTTCGTGAACTGTCGGCCACGGTGGTGATGCCGCAGGAAAGCATTTCCCTGGTCGCGAGCCTCACCGCATTTTCGATTGCGTTATCGGAACAATGGCGCAGCCGCGTGCCGCGCTTCGCGGTCCACGAGGCGAATGTTTCGTTCTCTGCCCTCGGCATGTCGCGCAGCGCGTTTTCCTCGAGGTGCGTGTGGATGTTGATGAGGCCGGGCAGAAGAAACATGTCGCCGAGGTTCACAATGCGGTCATGGTCGCCGTGTTTCGCCCAGCCCCTAGGCCCGGCGCTCTGGATACGGCCGTTCTCCACGGAAACTGCCGCGTTGTGAAGCACCTCGAACGAGGGGAGAAGCACCCATTTTGCGAAATAAATAGTAGCCATGAGATGAGGTGCAAAATACAATAGAGAGGAGAATAGTTGGGCGTTCCCTTGTGTAGCGTCGCACGGCCGTGCGACGCTACACAAGGTCGGTCTCCCTACGGGCTCGGCTGTTCGCCTCGTTGCCGGTCCGCCCTATGCCTAACGGCCGGGTCGGCCGGCAATCCCGCTATGGCGGGACCGCTCCGGTCCACCTAACGCGCGGAAACCGAAATCCATTCTGTCAAGTTGCAATACTTGCGCTTGGCAGGTTTCCATGAAGCAGTGCTTGCGAGTTCCATTTATTCAATCATGCTATGATTGTGGAAGATTTCCGCTGCCAAGCGCCAGGCCGGACTGGAGGCGGCGCTAAAGCGCAGTGCCGCCCGGACCCGCCGCGCTACCGCGGCATAGGGCCGTGGCGGCCCGAGGCCGAAGGCCGAGACCGTAAGGAGGGCCGCCGCCGTCTTCGGCGGGGCGCCCAGATCTTTTCTTGAGTTTTGAGACAGGCTGACCTTCCCCTACCCAAGAGCACCTAAAATGTTAATAAAGATTCTAAAAATTACAGTTGCACATCAATCCATCACGGAGCCATTTTTCAGGGCTGTCGAAAATGCAACGCGGGCAAAATTGGTTTGTTACTCAGCCGAGAAACGTTTATGAATGCCGCCTCAAACGCCCCGAACCGGCCTGCCGCGAAAAGGTCCCTTCTCAAGTCAAGAACAGCAGTCGACGCCAGGAAGCTTATTGACGCATGCGCATGCGCCGAAGCCGAGGCGTTTCGCATTCTGCAAACCGGGCAGGCCGGGCTCTCAGCGCAACAGGCCGCGGAGCGCCTTGTCTCGGTGGGTCCCAACACCCCGGCGTCGGCGCGGAAAACCAGCGCATTAAAGGACCTTTTCCAGCGCGGAAAGGACCCGCTGGTCATCCAGCTCATGGTGATCAGCGTCGTGGCGCTGCTCATGGGCGACGTGCGGTCGGCCGTGGTGGTGGCGCTCATGCTGATGCTGAGCGTGGTGCTTGCCTATGTCCAGGAGCAGCGCTCCATCCGGGCTGCCGAAGATCTCAAGAAGCTGGTGCAGACGTCGGCCCTGGTGGTCCGCGACGGTAAGGAACAGGAGATACAGCTGGCCGATGTTGTTCCGGGCGACATGGTGACGCTCGCGGCAGGCGCCATCATCCCCGCCGACATCCGCATCGTTTCGGCGAAAGACTTCTTTGTCAACCAATCGTCCATGACCGGCGAGTCCATGCCCGTGGAGAAGGGACCGGCGGTCGCGGCCGCGCCGGTGACCGAGGCGCTCGACCTCCCCAACGCGTGCTTCCAGGGCAGCACCGTGGTGAGCGGCTCGGCCAGGGGCGTCGCGGTGTGCACCGGAGGCTCGACGCTGCTCGGCGCCATCGCGCGCGACGTGTCGCGCGACAAGGAGGCCACGAGTTTTGACAAAGGGGTTAAATCGTTCGTATGGCTCATGGTGAAGTTCATGGTGGTGATGGTGTCGGCGGTGTTTCTCATCGTGGGCATCACCAAGCACGACTGGATGGAGGCGCTCCTGTTCGGGCTGTCGGTGGCCGTGGGCCTCACGCCCGAGATGCTGCCCATGATCATGACGGTGTGCCTGTCCAAGGGCGCCATTGCCATGTCGCGGAAAAAGGTGATCGTCAAGAAGCTCAAGGCCATACAGAATTTCGGAGCCATGAACATATTGTGCACCGACAAGACCGGCACGCTCACGCAGGACAAAATCGTGCTCGAGCGCTACGTCGACGTCACCAACCGGCCCAGCGAGGACGTGCTGCGCTACGCCTACATGAACAGCTACTACCAGACCGGCCTGAGGAACCTGCTCGACAAGGCGATACTGGGCCATGAAGACCTCGACGTGGAGCGCTCCTGCCGCAAGGTCGACGAACTGCCGTTCGATTTCGTGCGCAAGCGCATGTCGGTGGTCATCGACTACGAAGACATGCATGTTCTTATCTGCAAAGGCGCGGTCGAGGAGGTGTACGGCGTTTCCACCCACTACCAGGTGGACGACGACATCTACCCGCTGTTCGAGGTGGTGAAGAGCGACCTCATGGAGGAGTACCAGCGCCTGAGTTCCGACGGTTATCGGGTGTTGGCCGTCGCCTACAAGGAATTCCCCAAAGACAAGGAGTCGTTTTCGGCGGCCGACGAAAACGGCCTGGTGCTGCTCGGCTATCTCGCGTTCTTCGACCCGCCCAAGGAATCGTCGGCGCAGGCAATCAAGGCGCTCTCGGAAGCCGGCGTCGCCGTGAAGATTCTCACGGGCGACAACGAGCTTGTCACGCGCAACGTGTGCAGGAACGTGGGCCTGGCCGTGGACACCGTGATCACCGGCGCGCAGCTCGCCGGGCTTTCCGAGG
>DATFYJ010000476.1:0-3487 GCA_035315105.1 Chitinivibrionales bacterium | reverse complement strand
GCTTCTCCTTGCTTTTCAACAAAAAATCTACCTATTTTTCGAAGAGAGGGACTGGACATTCTATTGGCCGCTTTGCACAACGTGGTTCCATGCCACGCAGAAATGTGAGAGGCTGCGGTCTATTTGAAAATCAACCAGGAGTTACCAATGGTGCCACGTTCCGGATCAACCCGTTTCATGTACTGCGCCTTGATCCTTGCTGCGATTTTCTCCGGTCCCCTTTTTGCCGATGAGCAGTGCGCGCTCACCTTTTCCGGCTGCCCGCAGGCGTTCGACGGCGATACCCTGCGAGTTCCGAACAATGTAACCAAACTCTATTCGATGGTGCATGCCTGCAATGCGTCGCAAACGATTCAGGTGGGCGGTGGCGGGGGCACCTGTTCAATTATTTTCGTTATTGACAATACGGGAAGCATGAAGGGATCCGGAGGAAACGATCCCACCGGCGCGCGCTTTACCGTAACAAAAGCGCTTCTCGATACCATTTACGCAAAAGAACCGCAGGCCGAAGTCGGGCTTGTTGTATTCAGGGAACATCTGTTTTTCGATACTACGACCACGGAGTATTATACAAAGTACTTCAAAACGCTTCACCCGACATTGGACAACCAGCCGGACCAGGCATATCTTCCATTCATGGGGCTTTCCCAAACGTACGACGGCAAACAGGGAATCGACATCATCAAGGATATTCTCACCACCGACGCAACAGGTGGAGACCTGGTCTATCAACCGAATTGGACCGAGCCGACCGGTGGCGAAACAAACATAAACGGCGCTTTTATCGGGGTGAAGCAGGCATTCCAGAGTGCCAAGAACCCCAAAGAAAATCAATACGTCATTTTCATGTCCGATGGTGACCCGGAAGGAACCAATCAGGCAAATCTCGATCCACACTGGTTTGATACACCTGCCGGTTGCGCCAACATGCCCACCACGTTCACCGTGTTTTTCCTCAAGAACAACGGCGCGGCTCCGGCCGACCTCGTCACCATGACGACAAATATCCAAAACAACGGCTACTCAACTTCAAATCCGAAGAGCAATATTTGGCCTCTGACAAATGTGAACTATACAAATCTCATGACCCTCCTGATGAACAATGTCATCACGAACCTTCTCTTGTCGGGCAACCCCTCAAAAATGGTTCTCAACGGCACCACGTCCACCATATACGTGGACAGCTCGTTCTTCTTTGCCGACAGCTTTGCCATCGCGGACACGCCGACATCCGTAAACATGGGCATCACCTACCGGTATGTCAATCCGAAGACGCAGATTCTCTCGGACACCGTCATTGCGATCAATTTTTATATCCAGCGGACCCAGCAAACCACGCTTCCGGCCGGAGTGGGGGAGGTGTGCCAGCAGGTCACGGGGCCGGTGGGAAGCATTCCGGTCACGGCAACACTTCTGGACAACAACCACAACGGTCATCTTGACGAAATAGATATCAAATGGACCGTCGATTCAACCATCACGGGGACGCCTACGGTAGCCCAGCTCATTCAGTCGCTGGTGATCACCACGCTGGACGGTAAAAAGGACACCCTCCATGCCGCTTCCATTCAAATGGATCTGGCCAATAACACGATTCATATTATGCTGACGGAAAACACGGGAAATGTGTACGAGACCGCATGGCAGCCGAATCCCGCAATCAGCCTCACGAACTACCCGATGACGGGATCAGGCAGTTGGTTCGTAATCACGGCAGTCATCGACGGCGCGGCGCCGGTGATTAAAAGCGTCTGCTTTCAGCCGGCCCCGGGCGGGGACTCACTGCATGTTGAGTTCAGCGAACCGCTCTTAGGCAAAAATCCCCCGGTCGCCGGCGATACGCTTCACACTCCGGGCGGTCCGCTGCCGATGTCCGCCGCAGGTACGGTGACTCCTGCACCGCAGGGCGATATGGCTTCATACGGGTTTACCAATGGCAAGCTTTCCAATTCGGACAGCCTTATTGTTGAAGGCAACAGGCCGGCGTTCCCCTTGGATCCGTGCGGCGGTGTTGCCATCGTGTCGAATTATGTCGTAGGGCCAAGTCCATTTAATCCGCGAACAACCATCGTTCCGCCTGCGTTGCGAAATCCAAACGGCACCTCTCCGACAGGCACGGTTATTGTGGTCGATATCAACCCGGCCATGGCGGGGCATTTGCAATCGAATGATATAACAGGCACCGTGACGATTCTTGACGCGGTTGGAAACGTGGTCGTTGAAAAGACATCAATGTACACCGATGTAAAGGTAAACAATCCGCCCAAGATGCTTATCTGGGCATGGGACGGCAAAACCAGAAGCGGCTCGTGGGCCGCGCCGGGTACGTATTTGGCAAGGATCGTCATCACGGACAGCAAGACGGGAGCCAAACAGTCGATTCACCTGAATGTCGGCGTTCGCCATTAGCGGATTGCGGGTGAAGATCCGCAGGAATGCCGCGTGCCGGAACGTTTACTGCGGAATGTGAATGCGGAATACTGACTGCGGCCGGACGCGGGGAAAAAGCTGGTGAAGGGCAAGAGCCAGAAGCGTCCGTCCGTCCTTTTTTTCAGGCCCCAGACGCCGCGCCGAAGACCCATTGACAGACACGAACGCGCTTGTCTTTGACATGCCGGAGAAAGCGCAGGTTGCCGCGGCAAGGCCCGTGGCACGGACCTTCAGCGTATCGCCGTTCCAGTAGGCGTTTATTCCCGCTCTCGAAGCGTCTTTTTGCATTTCCCATCCAATGCAGTGCGACGGAACGTTCGGAAACCCCTGCGTGAATTCCCAGGAAACCGAGTTCCTTGCCTCGGGCCGGTTCCATGTCCGAATGATTGAGGCAAGATTCCCGTATTCCCTCTGCCGGTAATCAAAACCGTGTTCCTCGTCCGGATATTCCCGGTGTTCCACGTTCACGCCGTTCTGCTCAAGCCAGGAAAGAAACTGCAGCACCTGCTGCAGCGGATAGATGCGATCGTGCCCGGCGTTGATGTTGAGAATCGGCCGCTGCATGAGATTCTGGGGATTGATCGTCATGCCGAGCGACGCCAGCATGCCGCCGTACCCGGATATCGCAATGAATCCGGCAAAGGGATCGCAGATTGTATTTGCCGCACAATAGCACCCGGTTGCGCCGTCCGAAACGCCGGCAAGAAAAATCTTGTCCCGGTTGATCGGATAGCAGAGCGTCATGAACCTGACGGTTTGCAGGATCCTGGACATTCCGGCCGGACTCCACCACGGAGCGTACCTGTTTGCCGACGGGCTTGCAAGAAACAGGTTAAAGGTGTCCGCGAGGCTGGAGAGCATGGCATAGGCGAGTTCTCCCTTTGTGGTGAGCTCGGTGCCGGTTCCTCCATGGAGATATACAATGAGGGGATAGGCCGTGTCGTACCGCACCTGTGCCGGCGTCTTCCAGCCCACGGTGTATGATGCATTGAACGTATCGACGAGCACGGTCGTCTTTGCACCGCAGGCGCCGCGGTACACCCGCTCCGCCGCAAGG
>DATFYJ010000475.1:0-2879 GCA_035315105.1 Chitinivibrionales bacterium | reverse complement strand
CCATCACCCCGGCGGCCACCTATCAGTCCATCGTGGGATTCGGGGCGGCATTCACCGAATGCGCGGTATCCAACCTGTGCAAGATCCCGGCCGCGAAGAAGGCCGAGGTGCTCAACGCGTTCTTCAATCCGTTCACCGGGTCCGGCTACACCCTGTGCCGCGCGACCATCAACAGCTGCGACTTTTCCATAGCTTCCTACAACTACGACAACACGTCCGGCGATTACAACCTTGACAATTTCAGCATGCAGCACGACATGCCATGGATGATACCATCCATCAAGGCAGCCATGGCGGTGCCGGGCTCCCTGTTCAAGCTGTTCGGCTCGCCCTGGTCGCCGCCGGGCTGGATGAAGACCACGGGCCAGATGCTCGGCGGCGGCGACCTCCTCGCAACCTGTTTCTCCGCATGGGCGCTCTATTTTGTAAAGTACATCACCACCATGAAGGACAACGGCATCCCGGTGTGGGGCATTACGGTGCAGAACGAGCCCGAGTATTCGCCCACCTGGGAGGGCTGCCGCTACACGCCGGAGCAGGAACGGGACTTTGTAAAGAACTATCTCGGGCCTGCATTTGTGAGCAACAACGTCGCCTCCAAGATCATGATCTGGGACCACAACAAGGACCACATTGTCACGTGGGCGCGTGTCATTCTGGGAGACGCGGCCGCAGCCAAATACGTGTGGGGAACGGCCTACCACCGGTACGCGGGTGATTTATTCGACAGCCTCTCGGCCACGCACGACCTGTTTCCGCAGTCTCCCATGGTGGCGACCGAATGCAGCGTCCGCGACACGTGGACCGAAGCGGAGCGCATGGCCCATGAGATCATCGGCGACCTCAACCACTGGTCGGGCGGGTATCTCACATGGAACCTTCTCACCGATTTTAACGGCGGACCGTATCACGACAGGACCGGCGGCTGCGTGGGGCCCATCGTGGTCGACACGTCGAGCGGCGCCGTCAAGTACAACAGCAATTACTATTATATGACGCATTTCAGCAGATATTTCCGGCCCGGCGCGGTGAGGATAGGCTGCGCGTACAGCGGGACGGGCCTGGAGATCACGGCGTGCCGGAACACCGACGGGACCACGGTGATCGCGGCGCTCAACACAACGGCCAATCCGATAAGCTTTAAAGTGAAGCAGGGTTCGCAGATTGTGAAGCCGACGGTGCCGGCTCATGGTCTTGTTGATTTGATATACTGATAAGAGAATGCTGGGCGTTCCCCCGCTACGCGGGGTCGGCCGTCCTTCCGGTCTCGGCCTTTGGCCTCGGGCTGCCTGCCACGATGGCCCTGCGGGCCGTGGTCAGGCAGCATCCCGCTATAGCGGGACCTCCAGTCCTGCCTAACGCGCGGCAGAGGCGAGTTCTATTAAGTCAAGTTTCATCTTACGCTGTTTGCCCCAGGCAGTTTGTCAAACACAATTCCTGCTTCACTCTTGAATTTGCTTCCAACTTTCAACCTTCAACATTCAACACCCGCGCAATTGCACCTTCGTCCTCACAACATCTATTTTTTCGCATCCCAGGCATCATGAATAAATTCTCCCCAACAGTTTGCTGTATTCTTCTCTTGGCTGCTCTTGACGTTTGCGCCTGGTGCGGAAACGCCATTCCGCAGATGTCAAGCGGCTACGGCGCGGACGGACCGGCTGCCGTGGCAACCGACAGCGTGCGCGGCCGTTTTCTGGTGCACGATGCGTACTTTCTGTTCCGTCCAAAGGACGCAAAACTGCCTTTGCCCGTGATTTTCTTTTTCCCCGGCATGGGAAAAGGCGGCGACATGCCAATCACCTACGACCGCCTGCTTCGCCACCTCGCGAGCAGGGGATACTGCGTGATCCTCCTCACCTACCGCATGGTCTCCTTTCCCTACCAGGGCATGACGTATCACCGCATGTTCCGCGGAATACAGCACGCAGTCCGGTCGTGGTCGGCGTTTATCGACACAACGCGCATCGGCATGGTTGGGCATTCGTTCGGCGCGAGTTGCATTCCGTATCACCTCTCCAGGACAATCACCCGGCAGCACTGGGGAGCGAACGGCGCATTCATGTATCTCATGGCGCCGCATTATGTGTTCGAAATCACGCAGGAGCAGCTGACGCACTTTCCGGCGGGCGTGAAACTCATCGCCGAGGTGTTTCAGGACGACGACTGCAACGACCACCGCATGGCAAAGGACATTTTCGAAACTATCGGCATCCCGGACTCGGAAAAGAATTTTGTCGTGCTGCTGAGCGATTCCAATGCGTCAAGCAGGTGCAAACTGGAAGCCGACCACTCCACGCCCACCACCTTCGACCGGGGACACAACGCCACGGATGCGCTCGATTTCTACGGCGTCTTCCGGTACCTCGACGCCTTGGCCGAGTATGCGTTTACCGGCAATCCCGCGGCAAAAGCTCTCGCGCTCGGGCCGGGAACCGATGCGCAGCGTTTTATGGGAACCTGGCCCGACGGCACGCCAGTAAAGCAGGCCATTATCTCAAGAGCCGCTCCGCTGGTGCGGCCACACACGTTCTATTACTTTCACTGGATGCATCCCTGGAACGTGCGCAGGAAGACTTACCATCTGTGGATGCCGGACAGCGCAACGCTCAATCCGTGAATCGCGTTCCCCATGATGCCAGAGGCGTCTTCCGAATAAAAAAGCGGAGCGCTCTCCCTTACACCTTCAGGAATTCCCGCGCTCCGCTTGCCTTATGCACCGTTCCTGCCGATCGATCGGCAGGGCCGGACTGTGACCCTTGTTAATCCTACTGCGCACTCCACGGAACTTTCTTCACCACCACGCTGTCGGGAGTATAGTCGGTGTAGATCACCGAAACCGTGTCACCCGCCGACAGCACGCCTATCGTCTTGGTCGC
>DATFYJ010000474.1:0-3417 GCA_035315105.1 Chitinivibrionales bacterium | reverse complement strand
CAACTGGACGCTTTTCGACGGCGGCAAGATGTTCGTCACCAAGAAGAAACTCGGCGAATTGGAATCGCTTGGCATGTTGCAATTCAAGACCAGGGTGCTCCAGACCGCCTATGACGTGACCGCCGCATATTACGATGTTGTCCGGCAGAAGCAGCAGTTGGCTTCAATCCGGGAGGTCATTACCTATAATCAAGAGCAGGTGACCATTATGCAGACAAGTTTCGGCGCCGGGCTTTCGCCTAAGACAACGCTGCTGCAGGCGGAGATAGACCTCAACGTGTTTAAGGAAAATGCGCTTGCGCAGGAAGTCGTAATCACGATGGCCAAGAGGGCCCTCAACCTGCTCTTGTGCCGGGACTCAAACGAGGATTTTAATGTTTCGGATTCCATTCCGCTTACCTACGTGCCCGACAAGACTCAAATGGTCCAGAGGCTTCTCGCAAGCAATGTGGACATTCTGTCATTTGAGAAACAAGTGGAAGTGGCCCGACTTACCTTGCAGGAAGCAAGAACGCTTGCCCTGCCCAAAATAGCGGTGAGCGGGGGATATGCCGCGTCACAGATAGATAACCCCCAGAGCACATTCTATCTTAACCGCACCTATGGTCCCCAAGTCGGCGGGATGGTTACCATTCCGCTGTACCAGGCGGGAAACGTCTACCGCCAGATCACCGCGGCGAAACTGCAGCTTTCTTCAACGGAATACGATTTGAAAAGCACCAAGCTGAGTGTGGCAAGCCAGCTCCAGAACGCTCTTGACGAATTCGAAAACCAGCGCGAGCTGCTCGCCATCGAAAGGGCCAACGACGCCCTTGCCAAGGAGAATCTCGACATATCCATGGAACGGCTGCGTCTGGGGCAATCCACGTCGCTCGAACTTCGCCAGGCCCAGGAAAGTTACGAGGATTCGCGCACGCGCCTCATCAACATAGAATACAATCTCAAAGCCGCCGAGACCAAGCTCAAGCAGCTTGTGGCCGAATTGTAGGCCGCGCCCGGACCGCTGTTGCTTTATCACAACGCAATAACTATTTCTTTGGCAGATCCTCGGCGTTTCTTCACCAGGACTGGGCGTCGAGTGCAAATCTTCCGACGGCATTACCGCACTCCATAGAAAATTGGACGGCAGAAAAGGAGCACGCCCCCATGGACTCCCTTGTCGAACGTATCGGCCGCATTCCGTTCCGTCTCACCATGAAGGCGTTTTCCCGTCCGTCAGACCCCAAGGCGCTCGAACGGCATTTCGACCGGATCCGCGCCGTGTTCAAGAAACACACGCCGACCATCCTCATCGGCGACCACATCGGAAGCGGCGGTTTTGCCGACGTGTTCAAGGCGGTGTCGAGTTACGACGGCTTGTCCGATTTCGCAATTAAGATCCTTCGCAGCGACCTTCTCGCGGTGCACAGGGACCCCGGCAGCGACCCCGTTGAAGAGGAAATGCGCGTCAAGGACATGAAGAAGCGGTTCACCAACGAGTCCTACGTGCAGTGGGATCTTTCGAAAAGCCTGTCGGACACGGTCTCCCGCAGCGTAGTGAAGGTATTTGACTTCGGGGAATTCGACCACAAGAACAGTTTCCGGTTCATCCTCATGGAGCGGATGGGCTCCACGCTTCGGGGGTTTTTGAGCGACAAAAAATACATGGTCGATTCGCCGGACATGCTCCTGTTCAAGACGAGACTCATGCTCACCATCGCCGAGGTGATCAGCAACGTGCATACCGAAGGAATCTTTCACCGCGACATCAAGCCGGAGAACATTCTGTTCCCCAAAAGCTTTATTCCGCCCCGTCCCGGGGACGCCGAGGCATGGCGCAGGGGAAAAGCGAGGAAGATCGAGGTGAAGCTCGCGGACTTCGGCACCGTGCGCTGGGTGAAATCGTACACGTCGAAATTCGACGGTGTGATCATCGGGTCGCAGCTCTACATGTCGCCCGACCAGATTTACAATCCGGAAAACCTCGACCAGCGCACCGACATCTACTCGTTCGGGATCGTGTGCTACGAGCTTCTGTATGGCGCGCATCCCAAAAGCATCAGCAGGAGCACGACGAACGTGCTGTCCAAGCTCGCCCGGGAAAAGCCCACGCTGCGAACGCCGCCCAGGGGATATGAGGAACTCAACGAGATCGTCGTGAAATGCATGGGCAGCATCCGGGAGCGGTACCAGTCCATGGAGCACGTGGTGACGGATTTGAGGACGTTTTATGAGAGGGTGGCTCGGTAAATGGATTTCTTACTTGATGTTTAACAGATAAGAAAAAGTTGGGCGTTCCCCCACATGCGGGGCGCACCCTCGCATGTGGGGTCGGCCCTCCCTCCGGGCTCGGCTATTCGCCTCGTTGCCACCTGTCCCTAGTCGCCTTCGGCGAGGGATCAGGCGGCAATCCCGCTATGGCGGGACCGCTCCGGTCCTGCCTAACGCGCGGCAGAGGGACGTGGCGCTTTCTCCCCTCTCCTAGCCGAGAGGGGAGCGCTCGCCCACCAGGAAGGGCGAAAGAGCGCCGAAGGCCGGGGTGAGGTCTTAAAAGCACTTTTGACTTTATCCCCAATAGTATATAATAATAGTAAAGAGCATTATCACGGAGGACATCGGCAAACAATAGGGTCGTTGCACTCTTCAAGGAGCAACACACCATGAATCTGCGTCAGATCACCCGGATCTTCTTTGCGCTGGTTGTCGCGCATGTCTTCTCCTCCTGTCAATCCAACAACAACTCCGTCAGCTATGTCACGGTCACCAATCCCCTGGCCAATCCCCTTTCCGGCCCGCCGGCCGGAAATCCGAGCGGAACGTGCCAGGTCCCCAGCGAGGCCGGGCCTGAGGACGTTTCCAGTCCGGATCATGTGATAGGCACCGGCACGCCGGAGAGCTGCACGCCGGACGCGTTCATCGCCGCGGTGGCTTCGGGCGGGAAGATTGTTTTCAACGGCGGCACGGCGCCGTTCACCATCACGCTCACGCGTCCTGCAAAAGTCTTCAACGATTCGATACAGGACATCGTGATCGACGGAGGAGGGCTGGTAACACTCTCCGGCGGCAACACCACGCGCATCCTGTACATGAACACCTGCGATTCCAACCAGCACTGGACAACGTCGCATTGCCAGAACCAGGACAGCCCGCACCTTACGGTGCAGAACCTTACCTTTGCAAACGGCAATTCCAAGAACGAGACCGTGTATGACGGCGGCGGTGCGATATGGGTGAGGGGCGGAAGGTTCAAGGTCGTCAACTGCCGGTTCTTCAACAATGTCTGCGCGGACAGCGGGCCGGACGTGGGCGGCGCGGCCATACGGGTCTTTTCCCAGTACAACAACCTGCCGGTGTATGTTGTAAACACCACGTTCGGCGGCGCGCCCGGCTACGGCAACGTGGGCGCGAACGGCGGAGGGATAAGCAGCATCGGCGTAT
>DATFYJ010000473.1:0-2667 GCA_035315105.1 Chitinivibrionales bacterium | reverse complement strand
GCGGTCTGGCTGCCGCCCATGGCGGTCGCCTGTGCGTCCGCGGGCGCGCGCAAATACGCCCCCGCCTCGCCGCCGATCTGCGCATGGGCAGCGCACGCGCCGCACAACAGCGCGGCCGCGAAAACGGCCCTACTTCGCAACAATGATTTTCCCAAAAGAACGCTCTCCGTCCTGCGCGGTTATTCTGAAATAGTACACTCCCACGGCAACGCGTTTTCCCGCGTTGTTTGTTCCGTCCCAGAAGTCACGCGTCCTGTCGGTGCTCCTGCCGTTGCCGAGCGGGTCGTCCTTCCCCGCTTTGCGGTCTTCGTTGGTGATGATATTCTTGACAAGACTCATGTTCCAGTCGTACACCGCAATGGTCACCTTGGACGCCTTTGACAAGCTGTAAGCAAATATCGTCCGCGTCTGTTGCGAATAGTCGCCGTTGAGAATGCCGGGATAGGCGTAGGTTTGCTTGAGGCCGCCCTGGATCGCCCGCTCTCGGTGGACATACACGAACGGAATCTTCCCCCGCTCGCCGGCCCTCTCGTCCCTGGTGAAAAAGAGGCCGTTATTGATGACGCCGGAAGAGGCCGTGCCTATCCACAGCGAGCCGGTGATGTCGGAGTACGGGAGATAGAGCACGTCGGTGACGTAGTCCGGGGTGTTCCCATCCATTGCGGGAGACATCCTGTCGTTAAGGAACGATTTCGGGCTGCAGACGAGGGTGTCGGTTGCGGTGCGCACGAGCGTGTCGGGCCTGCTCCCGGCCGCTGCCTGGATGTTGTTCGGCTTGACCGAAAAGTACACAACGGAGTCCGGGCCGAAGGTGAGCGAGGTGACATTGGACAGAAATGGGTAGGTGATCCAGCCGCCCGAGGCCGAGTCGTATCTGTAAAGAATCGTGTCGCGGCTGCCCGAGCCGCCCGCGGTCGCGACACTCGCATAAAGCAACTTCGAGCGCGCGCAGGAAAACACGTCGAGATAGGCCGCGAAGGACGCGGTTCCCGAAGCGATGCGGCCCGGCAGTGTGTCCCACGACGTGTCGTTCGGATGAAACCGGTACAGCGCGGCAGGGGTGCACACAAAGAGCGCACCGGCACCGCCGGCCGAGTCGCCGACGCTTACGGCGATCACTCGTTTCGAAGGGTCGGGAAAGGCGGTGATGCCTGTGGTTGCACTATCGAGTCTTACCGCCGCAGGGTCAACGCTGTTTCTTGACTTGGGATAAAACGCGCGCATGGTCTGCCCCGCCGGGTTCCACCGAACGAGTCCTCCGTCCACGCACGCGAGCCAGAAAAAGCCGCCCGCCCAGGTTACCCCAACGCCCTTAAACACCGAACTGTCGCGCTTGCTCTTTGAGAGGGAGTCTGGCTTAAAAGGCAAGGGTATGCTGTCGAACGAATGCACGGCGTAACTGTAATACCAGAGTTTGCCGGTCTTGGCAAACGGCGCCGTGTCGATACAGGCCACGGCAACGCCGCCGCCGAACCCCAGGCTAAGCACGGAAAGCGGCGCCTTGTACCCGAGCCACGAAAGCGTGTCCGAGTTCGCGATGGTGCAGTTGAGGCCCTGGTCGGTGACCATCCAGAGCGTGTCGCCGTTGCCCGCGAACCCGTAGATGTTGTTGCTGGTTAGCTCCCTGGTGGGAAGGTCGGCCGCAAACACACCGGCCAGCGCACCGAGAACGAGTGCTGCGGCGAGCGTCGTTTTCCGCATATTATCTCTTGTCAATTACGCGCGCCCCTTTCGGAATCTCGAAGGTAAACGAATTTTTCGGGATGTTGCCGTTCCACGTAGTCTTTGAAAATGTATAGGTGGTTTCGTTGTCGTTCGAATCGACAATTAAGAGCTCCTTCACTGCGGCGCGCGCGCCAACAGCGGTAATGCGGACATACGAAACGCCCGTTGCATTACCACCCGAAGTGCTGTCCGCGTTCCATTCGAGCACATCGCTTCCATTCGGACTCTTTGAAGGTTTCAGCGGATAGTTCGAGCAGAAGTCTGTAATGACCTTTGATGGAAGCATTGAACTGTTATTTCCAGAAAGTGCGGTGATCACCACTTGCGATATTGCCTTGTCGTACTGCCACAGGGTATTTCCGTTGCTCACCCAGAGCGTGCTTCCAAGATCGACGCGGTACCGGTCGCCCGGAGCAAGTACGATGCTGCCGTGCATGTTGTCCGTCTTTTCGCGTACCTTCCAGACAATGCGGATGTCGACGGTGGCCGAAAGGGTTGTTGCCCCGCTGTAATTCTGCCTGATCCTGTCAACCAGCCGGTTTTGTTGACAAAAGCATGACACGCCGGATGCGAAAAGGATGAGTGTGAAAATCGGCCCGGTTTTCAAAGCAGCCTCAAATGATAGAATTACGCTCATGCCATTGAAATGTTTAGGGCGATGTACGGAACTGGTTCGACATCAATCGGATATGCATCATCGCAGAGACGCGGGGAATGCACAAATGAGAAGCCCGCCGTATTTTTTACCCGGTCAAGCCTGGGGCTGCGGAGCGTTGGTGCCTCCCGATCTCATCCTCTGTATGTACCCCTCCAGCTCGTCCGGGTGCATGCGGACCTCGCGCATCTTGCTTCCTTCCGCAGGCCCCACAATGCCCGCCTGCTCCAGCTCGTCCATGATGCGGCCGGCGCGGGCATAGCCGATTTTCATCCTGCGCTGCAGAA